>NZ_JBFUHV010000023.1:0-89454 GCF_056402215.1 Rhodococcus sp. P4_B6
CCTCTCCCTCGATCACCTCGCCGCGACCGCGCCGGGGTGCCCGCGCGAAGGCCTCGGCCCCGGCCGCGACGGTCGCGGCGCGGCGGCCCGCCAGCAGGACCACGACGGGCCGGAGGGCCCACCGGGTGGGGGGAATGAGGAAGAGCAGGCCGAGCACCGAGGTGACCAGGCCGGGAACGAACATCAGGGCGGAGCCCAGCGCGACGAGTGCACCGTCCGCGACCGCGGCCCCCGGGGATCCGTCGCCGCCCGCCGCCCGGCGCAGGCCGTCCATCACACGACGCCACTGCGACCGCATCAGCAGCAGTCCGATCAGCGTTCCCCCGAGCAGGAGGAGCACCGTCCACAGCACGCCGATCGCGTGACCGACCAGGACGAGCGCGGCGATCTCCACCACTACGTACAACAGGAACAGTGCGGCGTACATGACGCCCCCTTTCGGACGGCCGGTTCATCGAGGGTCTGGGGTCAACCGTCTGCTCGTTCAACGTTCGACGGCGCCGATTTTCTCCCGGCCGCAGATATCGAAGCGGGCACGATGCTAACCCTCAAGTTGACATTGAGACTCTGGGCATGATGCAGTTCACTGCGATGGGGGTCTTCCGATCCCGCGCACAACGAGGAGCCGAAATGACTCGTCCCACAGTCTTCCGCCGAGCCGCAATCGTTCTCGCGTCCGCAGCCGCCTTCGGCATGCTGTCTTCGGGACCGGCGTCGGCAGCACCGGTCGCCGACTTCGCAAAGGGCGCCGCCGAACTGCAGGCGCTGGCCACCGAGGTCTCCCCCGCCGCGACCGCCGCCGTCGACGCACTTCTCGGCGCCAGCGTGTTCATCCCGAAGGACGTGCTCGAAGTCGGACTCACCACGCCGCAGGACTTCATGTACCCGTCCCCCACCCTCGGGTGCGGCGTCGCCGACAAACCCGCGACCGTCACGCTGGCCAGCGCCCAGGGCGGACCGAACCTGTTCCCCCAGATCAGCGCGAACCAACTCCGCTTCCAGGCGATCCCCGCCTACGTCGCGATCCCGCAGTCGTCCGAACTCAGCGTCGCGTGGATCAACCTGACCACGTTCCAGGGCGGCATCGTGAAACTCGACGACAAACTGCCGATCTTGGGCACCCCGCTGCTGTCGAAGATCGTCGACACCGGCAAGGGCACGGTTCTCGCGACGATGTTCGGCACGGTCGGCTACGCCGACGCCGTCACGTGCACGGTGGTCCCGACCGTCGGCACCTTCACCGTCTGACGGCAATACGCTTCCCCACCCGCCGGCCTACGAGCCGGGTCGCACCAGGCCCGTCTCGTAGGCCAGCACCACTGCCTGCACCCGGTCGCGGACGTTCAACTTGGTGAGGATCCGGCCCACGTGCGATTTGATGGTCGACTCCGACAGGAACAGCTGAGCGGCGATCTCCGTGTTCGACAGCCCGGTGGCGACCAACTGCAGGACCTCCCGCTCACGTTCGGTCAGCACGTCGAGGACTTCCGGGTCGCGCAGCGGCGCCGGACCGTCGTCGAGGAACCTCGCCAGCAACCGCCGGGTCACCTTCGGCGACACCACGGCATCCCCCGCGGCCACGCTGCGAATGGCCGACACCAGGTCTTCCGACGGGGTGTCCTTGAGCAGGAACCCGCTGGCCCCCGCCCGCAACGCACCCATGGCGTGCTCGTCGAGGTCGAACGTAGTCATCACCAGCACGCGGCTCGCGACCCCGGACTCCAGGATCTGGGCGGTCGCGCTCACCCCGTCCACCACCGGCATGCGCACGTCCATCAACACCACATCGGGTTCGAGTTTGCGGACCGCGGCGACGGCGGCCGCGCCGTCGCTCGCCTCACCGACGACGGTGATGTCGTCCTGGGCGTCGAGCACCATGTTGAGGCCCATCCGCATCAGTTCCTGGTCGTCGACGAGTAGCACGGTGATCGGCACAGCGCCAACCTAACACCGCGCTCCGGGTGCGCGCGCAGCCCGCGGGACGGGGCGGTCACGAGTGGATAACCAAACCAAGACCTCCATTAGCCCTGGCATACGCTCGAAGTCTGCCTATGATCGAGTCGGCGGACAGTGGGAGAGCCCAGGGATCGGGGTGTCCAGATGCGAATCGCGGATGTGTTGCGGAACAAGGGTCCGGCCGTGGTGACGGTGGATCCGGATATGTCGGTCAGCACCCTGATCGGCGAGCTCGCCCGGCACAACGTCGGGGCACTGGTGGTCACGGAGAACGACTCCGTCGTCGGGATCGTCACCGAACGCGACATCGTGCGCCGCATCCACGAACGCGGCCCCGACATCCTGAATGCGCGGGTCGTGGACATCATGACCACGTCGGTGTTCGCCTGCCTGCCGACCGACACCGTGGACAGTCTCGCCGAGACCATGACCGAACGCCGGATCCGGCACCTGCCGGTGATCGTCGACGGCCAGTTGGTCGGCATCGTCAGCATCGGCGACGTGGTGAAGAGCCGGATCGGCGAATTGCAGACCGAACGCGACCAGCTCGAGTCCTACATCGACCACGGCTGAGCGAGGACCCATGCCCCTGTTCGTCGTGGAGTACACGTACAGCCCCGAGACGTCGGCCCTTCGCGACGATCACCGAACACAGCACCGTGCGTGGCTCTCCGAACTTCTCCGTCGCAAGATCATGCGCTCGAGCGGGCCTCTCGCGAGCGGCCACGGTGCGCTGTTCATAGTCGACGCCGAGGACGAGGGCGCGGTCGCGCGCGTGTTCGCGCACGATCCGTTCGCCGAGGAGAATCTGGTGGCGAACGTGCAGATCCGCGAATGGTCGCCCGCGATGGGCGAATTCAGCGACTAGCACGCCGGGAACCATCGGCGGCGGGCGGTCCCGCGGCCTGGGGACTCAACCCGCGGAACCTGGACCGGGTGTGCCACCGGTTGCGCCTCCGACCCTGCGCCGTCGATTTCCCGTCAATCCGCGCCGCTAAACACTCACCGCGCGCACGACCTCGTCACGTTCGGGTTCGGTGGCTGCGCGGCGCTCTCGCCTGCCCTCTACGATGTCGCGGTGTCTACAGGATTGCTGAACCCGCCGCTCGATCGGTCCACCCCGCCGCCGGTCGCGAACTCGTACCGGGCGCCGGCGATCCTCGCCGCATCCGGCGCTGTGGTGGCGGCCGTGCTGTTCTGGGTCGTGTCCGGCAGCCTCACCGACGATGCGTACATCAGCCTGTCGGCTGCCCGGAACCTGGCCGTCCACGGCGAGTGGGCGATCGTGCACGGCCTGACCGCGAACACGTCGACGTCCCCGCTGAACGTGCTGGTGCTCGGCGCGCTGACGTTCCTGACCCGGTTGTGGGGCCCGGGCGATCCGCTGCTCGCACTCGGAATGCTCAACGTCGCGGTCACCGCACTGCTGGGGTGGGTGCTGGCCCGGATCGGCCGGCGACTCGGACTCGGACCGTTCTGGGCTGTGCTCGCCGGTGCACTGGTGGTGTTCAACCCGTTCGTGTTGTCGGCGGTCGGGCTCGAGGTGCTTTTGATCCCTGCCGCGGTCGCGGTGATGGTGTGGTTCGCGCTCGATGGCCGGGCCGCGTGGTTCGGTGCGGCCGCGGGCACGGCGGCGCTGGTACGACTGGACCTGCTCGTGTTCGTTCTCGTCATCGCGGCCCTGTCGCCGGCGATTCGCGGCCAGGTGCGGCAGGCCCTCGGGGGCTTCGCCGCGATCGCCGCGCCGTGGTACCTGTTCAGCTGGCTCGTCCTCGGTTCGGCCCTGCCCGACACCTTCCTGATCAAACAGGGCCAGGCCTCCGACGTGGGCGGCTACAACTACCTCACGGGACCGGTCATGTACTTCGAGTCCAACCCGTGGCGGACCGTCGCCGCATTCGGGCCCGCAGCACTCGGACTCGTCCTGCTTCTCCTCGCACTCTTCTCGTACGCCCGCTACCGGACGCGACCGCTGCCGGTACCGGGAGCGGTGCTCGCGCTCGGGCTGTCCGGCGCCCTCTACTACGTCGCCTACGTCGTCCTCGACACCGTGCCGTACCACTGGTACTACGTGGCGCCCGCGACGACACTGGCGATGTTCGCCGTCCTCGCCGCCGGCATCCACTGGACGGCTGCTCGCGACACGACGGACCGCGCCGCCGCCGGTGCGCTGGCCGGTGCGCTCGCCGTGCTGGGCGTCGGCGCGGTGTATTTCGACGTCGAGGGCGGTCTTCCGTGGGAGGCACCACCCATTTTCGGTAACTGGGCGAGCGCGCAGGACTACGAGCGGGTCGGCCGTGCGGTCGGGACGCTCGTCGGGGACGCACCGGTCCGGTCTCCGGGTGAGATCGGCACGCTTGCGTACTTCTGTGAATGCGTGATCGTCGACGAGTTCTCCGACCGCGGGTTGGTGGTCGAGGACCGGTTGGTGCCGCGCCTCGCCGAGGCCTCCGAGCCGGCGCGAACGCTGCTGCGCGCGAATTACGCCTTCTTCGATTACCGGCTGGAGCCGGTAGATCCCGCCTTCGATCTCCGGTACGGGGAGGGTCGCGGTCCCGGCGGGCCGATGTCGTGGGAGGTGTTCTCGGCGGCCCGCGGAGTCGGCCACTTCACCCTGGTGCCGCTCGCCGCCGGCTGAGGCCCTGTGGAACGTCGCCGACGACGTCCGCGACCCGGGAGTCACCGATGAAGGTCGGGATCATGCGCCCTCCGGGCGCCGCGCCTCGTCGAGTCGCTGAAGCAGGGCGCGTGCGCCGTCGAGGAACAGTTCGAGCGCGTCGGGATACGCGCTGCGGTCGGAGAGTTCCACCAGAAGTCCCGCGGTCGCCGCGATGTTCGGGTGGGTCTCAGCAGGCAGTTGGGTGTAGGACGATCGCCACAGTTCCCGGTCGGACTCGCGGACGTCGTCGGGTAGCGCGAGTTCGGCGCCGTCGAGTGCGGCGAACGCCAGCATCTGATCCACGAACGCGCGATAGAGGCGGACGGCTGTACCGTCGGGAAAGCCCGCCTCACGCAGTATTCCGAGAATCGTGTCGACTGCGGCTTGCTCGGAGGCGCGGCCGCTGACTCTGCTGGCCGACAGGACTGCCGCCTGCGGGTGGTCCAGATACGCCGCATGCGAACGTATTCCGAGTGCGTACAGGTCCCGCCACCAGTCCCCCGTGGGTTCCCACCCGTGAAACGACCGGCCGATCAGCTCGTCGGCGATCGCCAACGTCAGGTCGTCGATGCCGCGAAAGTAGCGGTACAGGGTGCTCGGGTCGGCCCCCAGCGCAGCCCCGAGACGGCGGGCGGACAACCCTGCGCTGCCGTGATGCCGCAGCAATCGCAGCGCCGTCTCGATGATCGCCTGCTCCGAGAGAACCACACCCTGTTTCGTCGGCCTGCGCCTCCTCGTGGGCGAGTCCGAGACCATCTGCTTCGCCAATTCCGGGGCTCCTTCCCTCACACCTGCCGTATGCCAACACCGTTGACCGTGTCGACACCGACAGTGTTGCATGTCACAGGCAGGGAGCGAAAGCCCAGGCACCGGGCATGACAAGTCCGGATCGGCGCGTGGCATCGCACCCATCCCACCCTTCGAGCGAAAGCGACGCAGATGGCAACAGTGAACGACGGCGCGGCCGGCGCGGCCAGGGCGACGGCCTTCCGCAAATCCCTCGGTGTCATGGACGGCATTGCGATCGCCGCCTCGAGTACCGCGGCGACGACCAGCATCGGTGTCGGATTGGGAGTCGTCGCCGCCGTGGTCGGGCTCCAGATGCCGGTGGTGCTGTTGCTGGCCTTCGTCCCCATTCTGGGAATTGCCAGCGGATATGCCCGGCTCAACCGGGTCGAACCCAATTGCGGCAACAGCTACGTCTGGGTGGGCCGCAGCCTCAGTCCGTGGCTGGGCTTCCTCACCGGCTGGATGGCCATCGTCGCCGTCGTCGTGTTCATGGCCTACACCACCGCCATCGCCGGGTCGGCGATCCTGCAGCTCGGCGGCATGGCCGGCGTGCGCAGTGTCGCCGGACTCCCGATCGATCCCGATTCCACACTGCAGTCGACGCTGCTGGGACTCACCATTCTGGGAGCGGTGACGTTCACCGCCGTCCGCGGCGTCGCGGTGGCGGCACGACTGCAGAAGTACCTCCTCGTCTTCGAGTACGTCGTGTTGATCGGTTTCTGCGCGTACGGGCTGTTCGCCGGGAGCCAGCCGTTCTCACTCTCCTGGTTCAACCCCTTCGCGATTCCGTCGTTCGCCGTGCTGGCTCAGGGCATGGTGATCGCGGTCTTCTTCTACTGGGGTTTCGAAGCGGCGTTCAGCGTGAGCGAGGAGGTGCGCGATTCGCGCGACGCGTCCCGGGCCGGCGTGATCACCGTCTTCCTGGTCCTCGGCTTGTTCCTGCTCGGCGCGGTGGCGTTCCAGCGCGTCCTCACCCCCGCGGAACTCGCGGACAACGGGACAGTCGGGCTCGCGTATCTCGGCGAGACGCTCGCCGATCAGCCGCTGGCAGCGCTCCCCGTGGTGGCGCTGATGTTCTCCGTCGTCGCTTCACTCCAGGCCACCGTGATCCCCAGTGCACGTGGATTGTTCGCGATGGGCAGGGACCGCACACTCGGCCCGGTGTGGACCCGGATCCATTCCCGTTACGGAACCCCCGCAGCCGGTACCGTGCTGCTCGGCGGCATCTCCGCCGTGGTCGCGCTACTGGCCACGGTCATCCCCAAGCTGAGCGATCTTCTCGGTGCAGGCATCAGTTCGATCGGACTGGTGGTCGCACTCTGGTACGGCTTGACGGCACTCGCGGCCGCTGTGCGGTTCCGCGGACTCCTGCGGGTACATCCGTGGGAAGGATTGCGCGCGGTCGTGTTTCCCGCGCTCAGCGCTCTGGTGTTACTGACGCTCGGCGGATATCTGGGCTGGATTTTCTACACCTCGGCCGATCATCTCGAAGTCAGCGCGACCAACGGATGGTTTCAGCTGCTGTTCCCGGTTCTCGTCGTGATCTCCGGACTGATGGTGGCCGCGCACGCGAAATGGGTCCGCCGCTCGCCCTATTTCGTCACCGGCCGCGGAACCGACGCCGACGACGCGAACCTGCTCGCCGGAGGTACACCCTCCGAGGTCGCCGTCACCACCCAGTCCTGATCAACGCACCACCGCGTGATCCGAATACCGACGAAAGCAATTCTCGACAGGAGATTCTCGATGTCAGCACTACCCGCAGATCTGGTCTTCACGGGCGGATCGATTGCCACCCTGGACCCGGCGCGCCGCCGAGCCACGACGGTCGCCGTTACCGGGGGCCGGATATCGGCCGTCGGCCACGACGAGGTCCGGGAGCTGATCGGCGCCCGCACCGAGGTCGTCGACCTCACCGGCAGGCTCCTGCTGCCCGGATTCCAGGACGCGCACATCCATCCGGTGGTGGCGGGCCTCGAGTACGCCCGCTGCAACCTCACCGGCACCAGCGATGCCGGTTCCACCCTCGCTGCCGTCCGCAGCTATGCCGACGCACACCCGGAACTGCCGTGGATCGTGGGCGGCGGGTGGTCGATGGAGGCGTTCGACGGAGGCACACCCACTGCGCAATACCTCGACACCGTCGTGCGGGACCGGCCGGCGTTCCTGCCCAATCGCGACCACCACGGGGCGTGGGTGAACACGAAGGCCCTGACCATCGCCGGCATCACCCGGGAGACTCCCGATCCCGTCGGCGGGCGCATCGAACGCGACGCCGACGGCGAGCCGACCGGCATGCTCCAGGAGTCCGCGATGGAGCTGGTCGGCTGCCACACCCCGCAGCACACCCCCGACGATCGGCTCGAGGCATTGCTCCACGCCCAGCAGCATCTGCATTCGCTCGGCATCACCGCCTGGCAGGACGCGCTGCTCGGTGACACGTCCRGTATCTCCGATGTCTCGGACGCCTACCTGACCGCGGCCGGCGACGGGTCGCTCACCGCTCGGGTAGCGGGTGCCTTGTGGTGGGATCGCGATCGGGGCTCCGAGCAAATCCCCGACCTGCTCCAGCGACGGTCACGTCTCCGCGTCGGGAGGATGCGCGCCGACACCGTGAAGATCATGCTCGATGGTGTCGCCGAATCCCGCACCGCGGCGATGATCTCCCCGTATCTGGATGGATGCGGCTGCGCGACCACACATTCCGGCACCAGCTTCGTCGACCCGGAGAAACTGCGAGACTACGTCACCGAGCTCGACGCCCTCGGATTTCAGGTGCATTTCCACGCGCTCGGCGACCGAGCCGTACGGGACGCGCTCGACGCGGTCGAGGCCGCCCGGACTGCGAACGGATTCCGCGACACCCGCCCGCACCTCGCCCACCTGCAGGTCGTGGACCCCGAGGACATCCCCCGGTTCCGCGCGCTCGGTGTCACCGCCAACATGCAACCACTGTGGGCAGCCCACGAACCGCAGATGGACGAGCTCACCATCCCCTTCCTCGGGGRCGAACGCACCCGGCGGCAGTATCCGTTCGGTTCCTTGTTGCGCTCGGGTGCGACGCTGGCGGCCGGCAGCGACTGGCCGGTCAGCAGTGCCGACCCGCTCCACGGGATCCACGTCGCGGTCAATCGCACACTGCCGGGCCTGAACGGGCAGGGACACCCCGTGTTCCTGCCGAAGCAACGGATCGACCTCACGTCCGCACTCACCGCCTACACCGCCGGGTCCGCGCACGTGAACCACCTCGACGACACGGGAAGCATCGAGGTGGGCAAGCTCGCCGATCTCGTGGTCCTCGACCGGGATCCGTTCACCGGACCCGCCGACATGATCGCGGAGACCCGGGCCGTCCTGACCTATGTGGGTGGCGACCGCGTCTACACGGCACCGGACGCCTGACGTCCCGCGGCAGGCGGCGATACCCTGTGGTCCGGATGCCGATCGGCGGCCCTCGTGGCGCCGATCGGCATCCGCGACCACACTGGAGTTGTCCCGCCGAAGTCAGGAGACAGTGATGGGCGACAACAAGCCGTTCGGCTTCGACCCCGACGATCTCGACCGCGTGATCCGTGAGGCCGGCGAGGAATTGCAGGGCGTCAAGGACCGGATCGTCAGGTTCCTGGAGCAGGCGGATTCCCAGATCCCGTGGACGGGCGTCTTCGCGGACTTCGCCCGGCCGCCGCGCGCCGCGTCGAAGCCGGAGACGACCGGGGAGACCGGCGACGGCGTGTGGGCGATCTACACCGTCGACGGCGAGGGCGTCGCCCGCGTCGAGCAGGTGTATGCCACCGAACTCGATGCCCTCCGCGCGCACAAGCACAACACCGATCCCCACCGTTCGGTGCGATTCCTCCCCTACGGCGTCACCGTCAGCGTCCTCGACCAGCAGGAGGAGCCGACGCCGCGGGAAACGGAGTGACTGCACGGACCTCGGCTTCGTTGGATCTCGGTCCGGCCCAACGCTGCCTCGGGAGGCAGGGACGAGCCGTGGAGTGGGTCGGTCAGGGTGTGACGATGGGAAAGCTCGGATCGAAGTCGTCGAGCACCGCAGCGAGCGCAGACAGAGCGCCGGCGTCGCCGTCCAGAGTCACCACTCCCGCCTGCTCGAGTTCGGTCGCGGACGACGGCTTCAGTAACACACCCGCGAGGGCCTTCTTCGGACTCGACACAGTCAGCTGGGTGCCGGCCGAATCAGTCGGGGGGTCAACCAGGTGTGGTGGTCGCCGCGCAATGCCCCGGGTCAGACACGCGGATCGCATCGCCGTCGTCGGTCGTTCCCTCGGTATCAGGAGCGCGAGCAGCGCGATGATCAGGCCGGCCACGGCTGTGGCCGAGTGCGCCGACCCTGATGGAATCGATACTCCTCGACATCGACGAGTCGGGGGGTGCGCCGTGTACGGAAGGAGGAACCGGGTCCTTTCGGATGGATCTGGGTTTGATGGCGGACACCGAACTGAACGCCCCAGCATCTTCTACGATGTATGGCCTGCTGACTATCCGTCGGGTCTCAGGGCACGGTCTGGAGGGTTCATGAGCATCCGAATATCGTCGAACACACCGGATGACGAACCGGGGAGCACGTTGTTGCCGGTTCGCGACAGAATCGACGAAGACCTACGAACCCACCCAGCGGTGAGGCTTGCGAGCGAAGCAGTCCCCGTGATGCACCGCACCACGGCCGGAGAGCGATTCGGACCGGTCCGGCTCATCGAACGCGACTCCGATGTCGCCGTCGTATTCGCCGCAGATACCACCCGTTGGGCGGTTCTTGTTCAGCCAGGCGGCGATTCACCGAAGGCATCCCTCATCCTCGGGGTACCCAATCCCCGCGTTGGATTCGGTCGCTCGTTTCGAGCTTCGTACTTGGAGCGGTTGACCGTCCATCAATCCGGCGACCCGTCGTCGCGAGGGAACCACCAGAGTTCGGATGGATGGCACTGGCCGGAATCGCTGCCGAAGGCGTGTCTCGGTTCGAAGTGAGGTCGTCGCTCGATACAGACACCGGAGGTGTCGGAGCCGACGGAGTCGTCCTTGCGGTGCTCCGCGCGCGGTGGAGAGAGAAGGTGGAGAGAGAAGGTGGAGAGAGAAACTGCACGTCGCCGTAACCTTGCCAGCGGCGAGACAGTCTCCGTCCATCATCCAAGCCTGCGGCCCGCGCGCCCGAGCTGACGAGCCCCTGCCGGGCGAGGCGTTATCGGGTAGGCGTCGGGCAAGACGGTGGGGGCCATTTGATCGACCCCTTGCGGAGCGGTACCTAACCATTTGTGTTGCGCCGCGCAGTGACATGGCGTTGCCCGAGATCTCGGCTCGGGGACTCTATGGTGGTCAGCACATGACTACCGCTGAAACCTTGTTGGCCGGCCCCCGTGGGCATCGGATGCTACTCGCGTACGCGAGGGACGCCGAACGAACTCTGCAACCCGAGTTCCGCAGTGACTTGTTCGATCACGCGGTTTCCCTGGCGGCGTATCACCTCGAGTCCGGTCGGGAAGGCGCACGCGTGTTGCACGGGCCCGGCGCTGACGAGGCTCGGCAGAACGTCCTCACTGCAGACGATGTGGCGCACCGCCTGTCCCAGGTTCCGCTTCCCGAGGTGACGGCGGTTGCACTCCGTTCGGCGCTCGCCGATGCGGTGGACGCGGCGCGCTACTGGCAGGACCCGGACGGTGAAGACATCCTCGTCGCCGCCGAGCCTGTGCGCCGTGAGCTTCGACGGGTCGCCGAGCACATCGCACGATCCCCGCATGCGCAGTGGTGGACAACGCCTGATGCGACCGATCAGTGGTTGGTGGGCTGGAGTGAGGACGGTACGGATTCCGTTGGGTCGACGACCGCAGAGCTGTTGCGTGACTATGGTGATCGGACTGCCGCGGAGGAAGTGCGAGCCGGACGCGATCGTCCGGCGGATCCGTCGGCGAACTGGTCCGGCTGGTGGTGGTCGACTCCACCTACACGGTGTTCGTCCCGGCGGCTGTTCGACGGGACCCCGGCCGGCTTGTGGTTCGTCGAGGACAGCATGGGATGGGAGCGCGCCATCGCGCGACGAGTGACCATCCCCGCCGGCGCTCGCGTGTACGAGGTCGACGGTGCACAGGCGTGGGCAGAACTCTGCAGACAGTTCCCCGTCGAGGTCACCGCGCAGAAACGCCACGATTGGTACCGCACCACCGGACGGTCAGGGCGATGGGTCATTCCTGACTGGTCGCGGCTCCCCGAACGGTACGAGGGCGTGCACCTCACCGTGGCGGGATACCTCGCCGCGGCGGGCACCGCGATCGCCGTCGATGCCGACACCGCGAGTGTCATCGCGGGATGGGCGCCCGACGACACCTACTGGCTCACCGACACCGTCAAACTCGACAGCGACGATTCCCAGACCTGGGTGTGCGACACCGTTGGGAGGCGTCCTTGCTGGGTCGAAGAAGCGCACCACTGAGGACTGCTGGGTTTTTTCAGAGCAGGCTTGTGAATTATTCATGCCCCTTGTGCCGCAAGCGGATCGATGATTGGTCATCCGCGCCGTGGTGGGTTGTCGTCATGATGAGGAAGTGGTCAGACATCGGCCGGCTTCTTCGACGGCGTTGGCGTCCTCGGGGAAGAACATCTGTATGTCCGGCCAGATAGTGCTCTGCCGGGCTGATTGATCCACACTGACGAGCGGTGCCCCGAGCACACTGTTTGCGTTTGCCGTCAGCGCTTGGCCCTCCGCTGGCGCCGGGCCGGCGCCTAATCCCCACACTCCGTGGGAGATCGAGCCGTCGCTTCTCCTGAACTCCATGGCGATCGCGTAGTAATTGTCGAACGGCACGGATCCCTTGCTGCGGGCCCAGGGGTCGTGGACAGCAACCGCGTCAATGGGCTCGATCGGGTCGGTAAGCGGCCTGCTTGCGATCAGGTCCGTCACGGTGGAGCCGACGCCAAGGCAATCCGCGTCAGGTGCTCGGCGAACGTCCGCGATAACGACGGCCGCCAGCCACGTAACCGCAGAAGCTGCGATCGCCGCGACCATCACCGCGCGCCATGACCAACCCGCCTGTCTGGCCATCTGTTCGCCTCCCCGAGCTCACGCCGTGATCTGACTGAGCGTAATCGCGTTCACCGTCCGGCCGCTTGTTCCGACACCTCACGGACTCTCTGTGGTTGTCCGCTGGCGGATCGCTCTCTGGGGCGGTTGGTAGATGACACGGAGATCGCACCGTCGCGGAATCTCGCAGATCAACTTGTCGATGGTCACTCCGAAGTGAGCCGGAACCGTCGCAGCAGTCCGTTTGCTGACGACGTGACCGTCATCGAGTCGTCGTTATGCCGGCTCTGCCATCACGCCGAAATGGCGCGCCGTCCCAGAAAGCCCCGGAAGCTCCTGCACGGGCGACCAGGTGCGCAGCCCGTCCGTGCTGTCGGAATAGAGATACTTTCCTTCGGTATAGGCGTCGAGATATATCCGCCAGGCGCCGTTCGGCAACTGAACCACAGCCGGGCCCTCCACCAGCGAGCCCCAATTTCCAGGCGGGACGAATGAGTAGGGTCCCGTCACCGACGACGCGACCGCATGCTCGACGAACTTCTTCGTCTCGTTCTTGGTAAACGCGTGATAGGTCGATCCCACCTTCACCACGGTGGTGTCGATGTGGTCCGCGCCGATCCCGGCGAGCGGAACAGGTGGGCTCCACAACCTGAGCGATGGTTCCAGCGCCGTCATCAGATACGGCACGAATCCTCCACCGGTCGACAGCGACAGGATGACGTTGACGCGGTCGCCGTCCACGAACCATTCGGGCGCCCAGGCTTTGGTGACGAATGGCGACAGCGACGGTCCGTCCTTGAACCCGGCCGACCCCGAGAAGCCCGGCGGGCTCGTAGAACCGGTGCCATCCCCCGTGCCTGGCATGAATGCGCAGCAAAACGGGACCGGATAGTTCCCCATAGGTGTCCAGTTGATGCGGTCACTACTGCGTGCGAAGCCGATACTCGCCCCGCCGCCCGTTGTATAGGTGACGTAATACAACCCGTCTGTGTTCCGGAAGATGCTCGGGTCACGCACAAGCCCTGACTGGGGCCGAAACGCCGACAGTCCGACGGGTTGGAACCCCGTGCCGTCCCCCGACTCGTATACATCCATGTCGCGGTCGCTTACGTTGCTGAACGCCACCATCGTGTATCGCCAGGCCGGCGGGGCGGCGCCGCTGTTCCCCGGGGTCGCGACCAGCAGGCCCGCGACAGCGAGCATCACCATCGATATGGCCGAAAAACAGGTCCGTTTGGTCAGCATCACCGGTGCAGTATCCATGACTGCAGGCGCACCATGCGTAACTTTGGCCGCAGGCGCAGCGGACGGTTCGGTTACGCTGATGTCGGCCGCGCGTGCCGCCGACATGGCCCAGCCACGGATCCTTCGACCTCCATCCCAAGCGACAACGTCATACGTTGAGAGGAACCGTCGTGACCATTGCGATCGTCGTGTGATCGCAGGTGTACGGCTCGACGGGGTGGGAGCTGCTGATGCTGCCGGCGTCGTTGATGGTCGGACTGATCGTGGTCGCGGCGGGCCTGCTCATGGCGGCGGCGAGTCGCCGGAAAGACGCTCGCTCCGAACCGGGAGAACAGCAAGTCGCCTGAGTGATCGGGCCGCTCAGTCCTCCAACTCGAGCGGCAGCTCCGCGGTGACCCGCCAACTCCCGTCGGTCTGCCGTCCCGCCTCGAGCGTGCCGTGCAAGACGGCGACGCGCTCCCGCATCCCGAGCAGTCCGTTGCCCGATCCGAGCGAGAACTGCCCGGACGAGTTGCCGTTGTCGGTGATCTCGACGAGGACGTCCGTCTCGCGGCGCCGCACCCGAACCTTGGCGCGGGGGCGTTCTCCGGCGTGCCGGAGGACGTTGGTCAGCGATTCCTGAACCAGCCGGTGGACGCCGAGGCTGACCGCCGGGCTGATGTCGTCCAACTCCCCCGTCAGTTCGAGTTCCACGGGCAGGCCGGCGCTGCGCATCATGTCGACCACCCGGGCGAGACCGGCCGTGCCGTGCTGGGGCATGTCGTCGGTCGCCGGTTCGGTGCGGAGCAGCGACACGGTGCGCCGCAGTTCCGCCAGCGCCTCCCGCCCGGTGCTCGCGATGTTGGTCAGTGCCTGCTTCGCGATGTCGGGGTTGCTCTTCAGGGCGTAGGACGCACCGTCGGCCTGCACGATCATCACGCTCACCGCGTGTGCGACCACGTCGTGCAGTTCCCGGGCGATCCGGGTGCGCTCGGCGGCCACCGCGTCCTCGGCGCGTCGATCCCGGTCGTAGTCGGCGACGACGAGGCGAGCCGCGACCTCTTCGTCGTAGGCGCGACGGGCGCCGAGGAATTCCGCGGTGATCCAGGACAGCGCGAACACAAGCACCGAGTACAGTCCGGCTGCCAGCAGTTCCTGCTCCAGCAACCAGATCGACAGTACGGAGTCGACGACCAGGCCCACCGCGTAGACCGCTGCGGTGCGGCGGTCTACGTAGGCGACGAGCGTGTAGAGGGCGACGGCGAGCGCCAGCAGGCCGGGGTGCTCGGCGTCGAGGTCGCCGATGGAATAGCTGATGAAGGTGATCGTGATCGACATCACCAGCACGGCGCCTGCCGCCGCCCGCGGATACCTGCGGCGCCATGCGATCGGCAGGCACAGCAGGAAACCCATGACCAGCTGCACCCATGGCGACCGGTCGCCCGACGCGGTGAACACGAACACCTCGAGGGTGAACAGGATCGCCGCCAACATCGAGTCCGCGACCGTCGGCTTGCCCCGCAGCCACAGACTGAACCTCCTCATGTGCTCAGCGTAAGTACCTCTCGGCGCGTGTGGTTGAGTCGGCACCATGAATGTGGGTGACTGGGCGCTTCTTCTCACCGCCGCGACGGCCGCCGGGTGGGTGGACGCCGTCGTCGGCGGTGGCGGGCTGATCCTCATTCCCGCCCTGTTTCTCGTCGCACCCCAGCTGACGCCGCAGGCGGCATTGGCCACCAACAAGCTGACCGCGTTCACCGGCACGTCCGCCGCCGTCGTCACGTTCGCGCGCCGCATCCCCATGAACTGGCGGCTGCTGGTTCCCGCCGGTCTGCTCGCGGCGGTGACGTCCGCGCTCGGCGCCGCGACGGTGTCGCGTATCGACAAGGACGTCTTCATCCCGCTCATCATGGCGGTGCTCGTCGGGGTCGCCGTGTTCGTGACCATCCGTCCGCAACTCGGGACCACGCTGGCGAAGGATCCGCCGACCCGGCGGAAGGTCGTCGCCGTCGTCCTGCTCTCCGCCGGGCTCCTCGGTTTCTACGACGGCCTGTTCGGGCCGGGCACCGGAACCTTCCTCATCATCAGCTTCGCCACGTTCCTCGGCACGGAATTCGTGCGCAGCGCAGCGATGGCGAAGGTGATCAATCTCGGATCGAATCTCGGAGCGCTGGTGTTCTTCGCCGCCACCGGCCACGTGCTGTGGGCGCTCGGCCTGAGCATGGCGGTCTGCAACGTGATCGGCGCGATCATCGGTTCGCGGATGGCGCTGAGCAAGGGTGCCGGTTTCGTCCGGATCACGCTGCTGATCGTGGTGATCGCAATGGTGATCCGGTTGGGTTGGCAGCAATTCGGGTGATCGACCGACTACGGTGGTCCAGGTGACGGCTCCACGACAGGTTGATCCGGAATTCCTTGCCCTTCCGCTGCGTTCGCTGGCGGACGCAGCGCTCGCTGCCGCCCGTGCGGCGGGTGCGTCGCACGCCGACCTTCGGGTACACCGACTGACCAGCCAGTCCCTGCGGCTCCGCGACGGCGAGGTGCAGTCGGCGGTGGACACGGACGAACTCGGGTTCGCGGTACGGGTCGTCGTCGACGGCACGTGGGGTTTCGCCTCGCATGCCGAGCTGACCCCCGCGACCGCCGCCGCCACCGCGCAACAGGCCGTCGCCGTCGCCCGGGCGCTGCGCGGGCTGAACCGGGAACACGTCGAGCTCGCGGACGAGCCGGTGTACTCGGACGTGCATTGGGTGTCCGACTACGACGTCGACCCGTTCAAAATCCCCGCGTCGGAGAAGATCTCGCTGCTGGGTGAATACTCCCGCCGGCTGCTCGCCTCCGACGGGGTCGACCACGCCACCGCGGGATGCCTGCAGGTGAAGGAGCAGACGTTCTACGCCGATCTCGCCGGGTCCTCCATCGTGCAGCAGCGGGTGCGGTTGCATCCGCAACTCGAAGCGACCACCGTCGACCAGTCGGCCGGCGTGTTCGAGACGATGCGCACCCTCGCTCCCCCCGTCGGCCGCGGATGGGAATACGTCGCCGGAGACGGAGTGTGGAACTGGACCGACGAACTCGCCCGCATCCCGGACCTGCTCGCCGAGAAGGTGAAGGCCCCCAGCGTGGTCGCCGGCCCCACCGATCTGGTGATCGACCCGACCAACCTGTGGTTGACGATCCACGAGTCCATCGGGCACGCCACCGAGTACGACCGGGCCATCGGCTACGAGGCCGCCTACGCGGGCACGTCGTTCGCCACGCCCGACAAGCTCGGCACGCTGCGCTACGGGACACCGATCATGCGGGTGACCGCCGACCGGACCGAGCGGCACGGCCTCGCCACGGTCGGGTACGACGACGACGGCGTCGAGACGCAGTCGTGGGACCTGGTCGCCGACGGGGTTCTCGTCGGCTACCAACTCGACCGGGCGTTCGCGCCCCGGCTCGGGCTGGAGCGGTCGAACGGCTGCTCGTACGCCGACTCGCCGCACCACGTCCCGATCCAGCGGATGGCGAACGTGTCGTTGCAGCCCGACCCCGACACCGACCGCAGCACCGAGGACCTGATCTCCGGGGTGGAGGACGGCATCTACGTCGTCGGCGACAAGTCCTGGTCGATCGACATGCAGCGCTACAACTTTCAGTTCACCGGCCAGCGGTTCTACCGCATCCGCGGCGGGAAGCTCGACGGGCAACTCCGCGACGTCGCCTATCAGGCGACCACCACCGACTTCTGGGGTTCGATGGACGCCGTCGGCGGCCGGTCCACCTGGCAGCTGGGCGGCGCATTCAACTGCGGCAAGGCGCAGCCCGGTCAGGTCGCGGCCGTCAGCCACGGCTGCCCGTCGGCACGCTTCCGCGGCGTCAACGTACTGAACACCCGGACGGAAGGCGGCCGATGATCGCACCGCAGCAACTCGTCGAGCAGGTCCTCGCCCGGGCCACCGTGGACGAAACCATCGTGATCGTCACCGATGCCAGCGAGGCGTCGCTGCGGTGGGCGGGCAACTCGATGACCACCAACGGCGTGTCCACCTCGCGTAGATGGACGGTCATTTCCATCGTCCGCTCCGGGCAGGACGCCAGGGTCGGGATCGTCACCTCCGCGTCCGTCGACGTCGCCGACATCGACGGAGTGGTCCGATCCGCCGAAATCTCTGCCCGCGCAGCCACACCCGCGTCCGACGCGATGCCGCTGCTCACCGGAACCGGCACCGACGAGCGCTGGGAGGATTCGGCGCAGCGCACCGAGATCGGCGCGTTCGAACAACTCGCCCAGGACCTGAGCATGGGCTTCGACGGCGACGATCAGCTCTACGGTTTCGCGCATCATCAGCTGCACACCACGTGGCTGGGCACGTCGACGGGAATCCGGCGCCGATTCGTCCAGCCGACCGGGTCGGTCGAGATCAACGGCAAGCGCGGCGACGCCAGCGCCTGGGTGGGCACCAGCACCAAGGACTTCACCGACGTGGCCGGAGTGAAGTTGCTCGAGGACCTGTCGACGCGCCTGGACTGGGCCGGCAACCGCGTGGAGTTGCCCGCGGGCCGGTACGAGACGATCCTGCCGCCGTCCGCGGTCGCGGACCTCATGATCTACCTCATGTGGACCATGGAGGGCAGGGCCGCCGAAGAGGGGCATTCGGCCCTGTCGGCGCCCGGGGGCACCCGCATCGGGGAGAAACTCAGTGCACTCCCCCTCACCCTCTATTCCGATCCCGTCGCGCTCGGCCTGGAGTACGCGCCGTTCGTGATCGCCGGGTCGTCGTCCGAGTCGGTGTCCGTCTTCGACAACGGGATGGACGCGGGCCGGGTCGACTGGATCCGTGACGGCACCGTCGGTGCGCTCGCGTACCCGCGGTCGACGGCGGAGGAGTTCGGCGCCGAGGCGACCGTGCCCGGCGACAACCTGATCCTCGACGCCGGCGGTTCGGTGTCGCTCGACCAGATGGTGGCCGAGACCGAACGCGGGTTGCTGCTGACCACCCTCTGGTACATCCGGGAGGTCGACCCCGCCACGCTGCTGCTCACGGGATTGACGCGGGACGGCGTCTACCTCGTCGAGAACGGAAAGGTCACGGGCGCCGTGAACAACTTCCGGTTCAACGAGAGCCCTCTCGACCTGCTGCGGAGGGTCACGCAGGCCGGCGCCACCGAGCGGACCCTGCCCCGTGAGTGGAAGGACTGGTTCACCCGGACCGCGATGCCGTCGGTGCGGGTGCCGGACTTCCACATGTCTTCGGTCAGCAAGGCGCTCTGAGGGCGCGATTTCTATGCGGACGCTCGTCTAGGTGACAGGCCGTGAGCTTTCCGTTATAAATGCTGCAGACATCACGCATATGAGATTTCTCACTCCAGAGACGTTTCGCCGCGGATGTCATATTCAGGTCTCCAGAGAACGGGACCGAAACTCCCCGCATCGCCGCGTGGCCGACGCATGCGCCGAGTCTGCCCCTTGCACGCCCGAAAAGGAGGTTTCATGCACTCCGATACCCGCATCCGCGAAGCACTCCACGGCCACACCAAGGTCACGAGACGGTTCGCGCTCGCCGACGTGGCACTGACGACGTTCGTCTGCCTCGCCTGCGCCACCGGCATAGGCATCATCACCGGTTCAGTTCTCGCCGCCGCGACGGGGGGACTGATCGTCGTCCTCGCCACGGCGCTGATGGTGGCGGCGGTATGACCGCGCCGAGCATTCAGCGACGTACCACAATCCAGGAGATCCCCGTGTCGAACGACGTCCTCGAGGCTGCACCGCCTGCACATTCGATTCCGCACCGCCACCCCGACGGGCGCGAGGTCCTCGCCACCGCGAAGGGCATCCTCATCGCCACCCGCGGATACGGCGACGCCGAGGCGTTCGAGGAATTGCTCGACGTCTCCCGCCATCACCACGTCAGCGTGTTGCGGGCAGCGAAGTCGCTGGTGGAATTGGCGACTCGGCGACAGCCGTGCCCGTCCGTGACGACGCCGGCACCGCTGTACGCACTCGAGTTCACGGAATGGACGACGCTGCTGGCGCGATGACGTCGCCCCGGTCCGCCCGGGTGAGACGCTGGTAGCCCCGATGTGTGAGCCATTCGAGCGGCCCACGATCGAATCGCCGCAACCACAGGCGCGACACGACGATCAGGGTCGCCGAGACGGCGCCGAACAGTGCGAGCGTCGCTGGAACCACGGTGGTGCCGTCCAATCTGGCCGCGAGGCCGAATCCCCAGCCGTAGCAGACGATCGAGCACAGAATATTCTGCAGCACATAGCAACTGAGCGCGGTGCGGCCGACGCCCGAGAGTGCCTGGCCGGGCGCGCCGGGTGCGCGACCGTCGGCGTAGCGGTGCGCGATCGCCGCGAGTAACCCCAACGCCACGATCGGCGCGGTCCCGTACCTGCCGAGGATCAGACCCGCGTCGCCACCGAACAGTCCGAGCGCGAGGTCGAGCGGAAGGGCGATCGCCAGGCCGGCGATCATGAGGCCGCGCCGCAGCGCGCCACGGTCCGGGTCGAGGACGCGCGCACCGTAGAGGTGCGCGCCGACGAGGAACAACGCGATCGACAGCGGCAGGATGAACAGCACCTCGAGCCGGAACAGCAACAGATTGTCGGCGCGGAAGACAACGAAGTCCCAGAAACTGCCGTCCGCATAGGGATTCGGCGACAGCGACTGCGGATCCCGCGCGGGCGCCGAGGACAGGGCCGAGACGGCGAGGGCGAGCATTGCCGCGTGGACGGCCACCGCGCACACTATCCACGTTCGCTGCGCGCGGATGCCCGTGGTCAGGATGAAGGCGACGATCAGTCCGGTGAGGGCATACCCGGTCAGGACGTCGAATTCGGTGAACAGCAGGAAGTGCAGTGCTCCGTCGAGCATCAGCAGCGCTGCGCGCCAAGGGTATTCGCCCGGCCACCGTTGACCGCGCCGCTGGGCGGACCGCTGCTGGATGACCAGTCCGATGCCGAACATGACCGGTGAGCAGGCCGAGGAACTTGCCCTGCGCGAATTGCTGCAGCACCGCCTGCACCGGAGCCCATCCGCCGGTGGCCTTTCCGGTGCCGTTGATGTATCCGACGAGTCCCTCGACGTTGGTGAAGATCCAGATGTTGGTGGCGAGCGTGCCCAGGATCGCCGCGCCGCGCATGACGTCGAGCGCAGCGTAGCGGTGGGAACTCGATGGTTGCGATGTCATCCGTTCAGCCCCTCCAGTACTTGTTAGTACGGTCGTGCCAACAAATTCTGATGCTAACACGACCGTGCTAACATGACCGGGTGCCGAAGCTCATCGACCACGACCGACGGCAGCAGGACATCGCCGAGGCTCTGTGGCGGGTGATCCAACGCGACGGCATCGGCGCCRTGTCCGTCCGCGACGTGGCCGCCGAGGCCGGCATATCCAGCGGATCGCTGCGGCACGTGTTCGCCAGCAAGGCCGAACTTCTCGCCTATTCGATGCGTCTGGTAGCCACGCGGGTCCGCGAACGGGCACAGGCCCACACCTCGATCGCCGACCCGTGGCAGCGTGCCCTCGCCGTGTTGGACGAGGTGCTCCCCCTCGACGATCGCCGGCGCTGCGAGATGGAAGTGAATCTGGCACTCGTCGCCGAGAGCCCCGCCCATCCCCTGCTRAAGGACATCGCCCTCGGCGCCCAGCGACAACTACGGGATGCGTGCGCCGCGATCCTGACCGGTCTCGCACGGCACGGTCTCGTCGCGCCGGACATCGACGTCGACGCCGAGGCGATGCGCCTGCACGCACTCGTCGACGGCGCCGCGATGCACGTCCTGCTCGGCGACACCGACACCCCCGACTCGGCGCACCGCATGATCGACGAGCACCTCCGCACCCTCGCCTGAGCGGTTCGTGCCTCGCGGGTTGTCAGTTGCTGTAGACCCGATCGACCCGGACGAATACGATCGCCCGGCCCTGCTCGGCCATCACACGGTCGTATTCGTCCCAGTCCTCGTGCGTGCCTCCGGCAGCGACGAATACCTCCCGACGCAGAAGCCGCAATCTCTCGTCGTCGAGCCACGGCTGGGGGTCGTCGGGACCGGCTATCTCGGCGGTTCCCTCGACGGTCGCCCACTGCCACCCATCCCGGAAGGTGGTGGCGACCTGAGGGCGAGACCTCAGGTTGTTCAGCTTCACCCTTCCATAGGTCACGAATCCCAGAACCGGTTCGCCTGTGGCCGGGTGCTCGAGCAGGCCGACGTTGACCATCGAGGCCTGAATGGTTCCGTTCGCGCGAAGAGTGGCGACCACCGCCAGGCCGTTGTCATCCCGTGCCAGAGCAACAGCGTCCTCGAGAGTCGTCATCCACCGAGACTACTGCGGTGCCGGCCCTGATCGATCGTCATTGCCTGCAGTTCGCATCTACGGCACAACGTCATTGCGTGGAACGCGCCGAGGAGACGGGTCAGTGTGGGGTTCCGCCCGCGGCCAGGTAGGTGTCGATGGCCTGTTGCAGGCGGTCCAGGGCCGCGCCGTAGGCGGTGAAGTCGCCGGTGCGTTGCGCCTCGCGCAGGTTGGCCAGGGCGGCGTTGAGTTCGAGGACCGCCGCGGTCAGCTGGTCCGATGACGCCGGCGGCGGGGCGGGCGGGGCGCCCGGTGGAGGCGGCGCCGGCGGTTGCCCATCGATAGGTGGAGGTGTGGTGGCGTCGCCGCCGGGTGCGGTGGCGACGGCGCCGGTGCCGGTGCCGAAGACCTGGTCGAGGGCCTCGGCGAGAGTGGGGGCGTATCCGATACGCACCCCGCCGGTGCCGGGTTCGCGGTAGCTGACCAGGACCCGGGCCAGCTGCGGGAACGTGGAACCGTTGGGCGTGCTGGTCAAGCGTTCGGTGAACACCGGTTCGACGTAGAGGATGCCGCCGTCGGCGATCGGCAGGGTCAGCAGATTGGCATAGTAGATCCGGTTTGACCGCTCGAGCAGGGTGCGCTCGGAGGCGACGCGGGTGTCGGAGATCATCGAGTTCTGGGTCTGCCGCGGGCCCTGGGTCTGGGTGTCCGTCGGCAACCGCAGAATGTCGATCTTGCCGTAGTTTTCGGGGTCGGAGTGCACCGAGAGGTAGGCGGAGAGAAATTCCCGGTTGAAGCCGACCATGGCGCTGGTGAGCCGGAAGGACGGGGCCGCGGTGCCGGCGTCGCCGACCAGGACGTAGTACGGCGGCTGCTCGCCACCGGTGTCGGCGGTCGGATCGCTGGGCACCGACCAGAATGCATTGGTGGTGAAGAACTCCCGCGGATCATCGACGTGGTACTTCGCCAGCAGGTCCCGCTGCAGGCGGAACAGATCCTCGGGGTAGCGGAAGTGCGCGCGCAGCTCGGTCGGGATCGCCTTCGGCGGCTGCACGGTGCCGGGGAACACGCTCATCCACGCCCGCAGGACCGGGTCGTTCTCGTCGACCTGGTAGAGGGTGACGGTGCCGTCGTAGGCGTCGACGGTGGCCTTCACCGAGTTCCGCACATAGGACACCTGCTCGGGGGACAGGGTGCGGCCGGTGTCGGTGACCACCGGCTCGGCGAGTGAGCCAACCTGCGAATACGGGTAGTGTGCGGCAGTGGTGTAGCCGTCGACGATCCACACGATCCGGCCGCCGACCACCGCTGGATACGGGTTGGTATCGGTGGTCAGCCACGGGGCGACGTGCTCGACTCGGGTGGCCGGGTCCCGGTTGAAGATGATCTTCGACTCGGGCCCGATGGCGCCGGAGAACAGGATGTTGCGTTCGGCGTACCGGGCGGCGAACGCCAACCGGTTGACCCAGCTTCCCACCGGCACCCCACCGGTGCCGGTGTAGGTGTACTGGGCGGTGTCGGTGTCGTACTCGCGCGGCGGCGCGCCCTCGGGTCCGCCGACGATGGCGTAGTCCGGGTCCGCCTGCGCGATCACCTCACCGAAGTAGATGCGCGGTTGCTCGACCGGGATCACCTGCCCGCCGCCGGCCTGCGAGGCGATGTCGCTGACCGCGTAGATCGGGTACCCGCTGTCACTGCTCGCGCTCTGCCCGGCAGCGTCGCGGACGGCGGCGTTGACCCTGTTGGCGGGGGCGGCGACGAACCCGTTGCCGTGGGTGTAGACGGTGTGCCGGTTGATCCACTGGGTCTGGTTGCCGCTGAGACTGTTCGGGGAGAGCTCGCGGGCGGCGACGATGTAGTCGGCGAGTCGCCCGTCGATGATGTAGCGGTCGATGTCGAGGTGCTCGGGGAAGCCGTAGAAGTTCTTCAGCTGTTGCTGCTGGGTGAAGGTGCGCGAGAGCACGGTCGGGTCGAGCAGGCGGGCGTTGGCGATGGTGGTGACGTCGGCCGGAATGTCCCGGGGCGGCCGGGTGCCGACCCCGGGATAGTCGAGGTAGTCGACTCGGTCCGGGCCGATTCCATAGGCCTGCCGGGTCGCGGCGATGTTGCGTTCGATGTAGGGGCTCTCCCGGTCGGCGGCGTTCGGTCGGACCGAGAACTGCTCGATCAGCGCCGGATAGATTCCACCGACCACGATCGCCGAGAGCACCAGCAGTACCGTGGCCATCGCCGGGATCCGCAGGTCCCGCACCGCGATCGCGGCGAAGAACGCCGCCGCGCACAGTACTGCGATCGCGACCATGATCAGCCGGGCCGGCAGCACCGCGTTGATGTCGGTGTATCCGGCCCCGGTGAAGGTGGGCTCCTTCCGGCCGCTCCACAACAAGGAGTACCGGTCGAGCCAGTAGGAGGCCGCCTTCAACGCGATGAACGTGCCCGCGAGCACCGCGAGCTGGATGCGCGCCGGCCGGGACACCTCGATGAGGTGGTCCTTGCTCGGTGCCAGCCGGATGCCGCCGAACAGGTAGTGGGTTCCCAGTCCGATCAGCAACGCCAGGAACACCGCGACGAACAGCCACGTCAGGATCAGCCGATAGAACGGCAGGTCGAAGATGTAGAAGCCGATGTCGTACCCGAACTCCGCGTCCACAGTGCCGAAGCCGCCGCCGTGCAAGAACAGTTGCACCGTCCCCCAACTCGCCTGCGCGTGCAGCCCGAACGGCAGCGCCAGCAGCACCGCGATCCCCACCGTGAACGACCGCGGGCGGCGCAGTACCACCGTCCGGTACCGCTCGAGCGGATCCTTCGCCGCGTCCGCGGCAGTGGCCGCGAACAGTGGGCGGGATCGGTACGCCCACACCGTGGACGCGAAGATCACCGCACCCACCAGCAGCGTCACTGCCGTGAACAGGATCAGCCGCGTGACCAGGACCGTCCCCCAGACGCGGCGGTAGCCGACCTCACCGAACCACAGCCAATCGGTATACCCCACGACCAGACGCGGCCCGATCACCAGCAAAGCAACGAGCGCCACCGTCACCATGATCGTGACCCGGGCCCGACGCGGCAGCGCCCACATCCGGTCGGACGGTTGCATGGCCACCTCCCACGGGTCGGCTCACGAGCAGCCCCGCCGGACCACCCCGCCCGATGCAGCGAAGGCGTCCGTATCACCCCATTCTAGGCGGTGCCGGATCGGGCGCAGTGAACCCGCGAGTGGAACGAGTGCTGCCGGGTGGGGTGGCGTGGCGCGTCGCCGGTGCCTCCGCGGCAAGCTGCCCAAGGAGCTCGTCCGCAAACTCCTCGAGGGCCTGTCGACGACCGCATCGCGACACGACATGACCGACCGCTTTCACAATCTGGAACGAACGATCTGGAACGACCACGAACGCCGCTGCCACCTGAAGGACGAACGCGGGAAGTCTATTCACACCCACCGATCCGGGCAACGACATCGCAGCCCGAATCATCAAGACACACAATTAACTTGACGATGACCCCGTCGGTGACAGGCCGAGCCGATGCTGTGATGAACACCGATCGCAGCATGTCAGCGCACCCCGCTTGAGTCGTGGCGTACGGGGTACCCAGCCGGCACGGGGACATCCGCCCGCAACCGCTGTGCCCCTGACGAGGAGGTGCGCACAATGATCAACTTGTACTACCTACTGACCGTGGCGCTCTACATCATTTCGGCGATCTGGCAGGGCAATCTCGGACACTGGTGACCGAGATACCGGGGCAGGCCGGGCATTGATCGCGTCTGCCCCCGTCTGCGGGTGCCCGACACAGGAGTACATGCCGTCGGTCAGCCATCGTCCAGTGCCTTCGAGGTGACGACCTGGACCAGGTCGTCGAGAGCGGCGAGCGCGGCGTCGCCGTCGCGGTCGACGAGCCACCGCAGCACCAGCCCGTCGAGCGCCGCCAACGCGAAGCGCGCGACCTGCTCGACGGGCGTGCCCCAGGCGACACCGGCCCGGTGAGCGCACAGATCGAGGAACGCGATAGCTTCGGCATCCATGGTGCGGTACTGGTGGCTCGCGACCGCCCCGGCGGAGTCGTGGCCGGCGCCGCGGCGCCGCAGGGCCC
Organism: Rhodococcus sp. P4_B6; assembly: GCF_056402215.1. Lineage (NCBI taxonomy): Bacteria > Bacillati > Actinomycetota > Actinomycetes > Mycobacteriales > Nocardiaceae > Rhodococcus > Rhodococcus sp. P4_B6. The sequence goes on from NZ_JBFUHV010000023.1 coordinate 26,036, forward strand.
TCGCGGTGATCTCGTAGGTCAGCAACTGGTGGTCGGGGGTGGCCTCGATGACCGGCCACAGGCCGCCGATCCCGGCAGAGAGGAGTTCCCGAAGACCGGGAATGCCCGGCAGTTCAACGGCCCCCGTCAGCCGGCCGAATGCCGCCCGCATCGACTCGCTGACCTGCAGGATCAGGTTCTCCCCCATCTCGGTCAGGAGTTCTTCCTTGTCCTCGAAGTGGTAGTGCGCCACCCCGAGCGACACACCGGCCGCGTCGGCCAGGCGGCGGATGGTCAGCGCGGCGACACCCTGGTGAGCGGCGATCGCCAGCCCCGCCTCGATGAGCTGTCCGCGGCGAACATCTGCGGGAAGCGTCTGCGACATCACCAGATCGTATGCGCCCRAGCCCCACCGGGAGACGCATCGGACCACACAAGGGCTACCGGTCGTCGGCCGTGACGGCGAGTCCTATGGTGCCGGTCTTTCCTCGGCGCAGGAGGCTGCCTTTCATCGTGAGCCAGCCGAGGATGCCGTACTTGCGGGCGATCACGTCCCGGGTGTGATCGGTGTCCGCGGCGTCGAGGATGACGGCGCGGGCCGGTACCTCGGGGCCCTTCGGCTTGCCGCGCGCATCGCACGCGGCCACCGTCACCTCCGGATTGCGGCGGATGCGTTTGACCTTGTAGGAGTCGGTGACCGTCCACATCAGCAGACGGTCACCGTCGGCGGCGGCCCATAGTGGCGTCGCCACCGGGGTGCCGTCTTTCCGAAACGTGGTGAGCAGGACATACTTCGCGGACGACACCCGATCGAATTCTGTGGTCACCCGGCCCATGCTAGCCCCGATGCCGGTCAGTCCCCTTCGAGTTCGCCTTCGGTTTCGAGGTACACCTGCCGCAGGCCGTCGAGGGTCTGCTGCTCGGGGTGCTCCCACATGTCCCGCTCGGCCGCCTCCAGGAGTCGTTCGGCGATGCCGTGCAGGGCCCACGGGTTGGACTGTTCCATGAACTTGCGGTTCTGCTCGTCCAGCACGTACGACTCGGCGAGTTTCTCGTACATCCAGTCGGCGACGACGTTGGTGGTGGCGTCGTATCCGAACAGGTAGTCGACGGTCGCCGCCATCTCGAACGCGCCTTTGTAGCCGTGGCGGCGCATCGCCTCGAGCCACCGCGGGTTCACGACCCGGGCCCGGAAGACGCGGGACGTCTCCTCCGACAGGGTCCGGGTGCGCACCGACTCGGGCCGGGTGCTGTCGCCGATGTACGCCTCGGGGGACTTCCCGGTGAGCGCCCGCACGGTCGCGACCATCCCGCCGTGGTACTGGAAGTAGTCGTCGGCGTCCGCGATGTCGTGTTCGCGGGTGTCGGTGTTCTTGGCCGCCACAGTGATTCGCCGGTACGCCGTCCGCATGTCGTCGGCGGCGGGTGCGCCGTCGAGTCCGCGGCCGTACGCGAACCCACCCCACGTGGTGTACACGTCGGCGAGGTCGGCGTCGCCGCGCCAACTCTTGGAGTCGATCAGCTGGAGCAGTCCGGCCCCGTAGGTGCCCGGCTTGGACCCGAAGATGCGGGTGGTCGCGCGACGTTCGTCGCCGTGCTCGGCGAGATCCGCCTGCGCATGGGCGCGCACGAAGTTGCTCTCGGCCGGTTCGTCCAGTGCGGCGACGAGCCGGACGGCGTCGTCGAGCAACGCCAGGACGTGCGGGAACGCGTCTCGGAAGAAGCCGCTGATCCGGACGGTGACGTCGATGCGCGGACGGCCCAGTTCCTCGAGGTCGATCACCTCGAGGTTCACCACGCGCCGGCTCGCCTCGTCCCACACCGGGCGCACGCCGAGGAGCGCGAACACCTCGGCGATGTCGTCGCCGGACGTGCGCATCGCGGACGTGCCCCACACGGACAGCCCCACCGACCGCGGCCATTCGCCGTGATCGGACTTGTAGCGGTCCAGCAACGATTCGGCCATCGCCTGACCGGTCTCCCAGGCGAGCCGCGACGGCACGGCCTTCGGGTCGACGGAGTAGAAGTTCCGGCCCGTCGGGAGCACGTTGATCAGCCCACGCAGCGGCGACCCGCTCGGCCCGGCGGCGATGAAACCGCCGTCGAGCGCGTGCAACACCTGGGCGATCTCGTTGTCCGTCTCCCGCAGCCGGGGCACCACCTCGGTGGCCGCGAACCGCAGGATCTTCGCGACCGTGGCGTCGTCGGTGAGGGTGTCGGCGGCGTCCGGGTTCCAGTCGGCGTTGTGCATGCCCTGCACCAGCCCGTGCGCCTGCTGCTCGATCTCGTCCACACGGGTGCGGGATTCGTCGCCGTCCTCGCTGAGGCCGAGAGCCTCACGGAGTCCGGGGACGTTCTGCTCGCCGCCCCACATCTGCCGGGCGCGCAGCATGGCGAGCACCAGTTCGACCTCGGCGTCGTCTCGGGGCGCCGCACCGAGCACGTGGAGCCCGTCCCGGATCTGGACGTCCTTGATCTCGCACAGCCAGCCGTCGACGTGCAGCAGCATGTCGTCGAACACGTCCTCGTCGGGACGTTCCTCGAGTCCGAGGTCGTGGTCCATCTTGGCGGCACGCATCAGCGTCCAGATCTGCTGGCGAATGGCGGGCAGCTTCGACGGGTCGAGTGCGGAGATGTTCGAGTGCTCGTCGAGGAGTTGCTCGAGCCGCGAGATGTCGCCGTAACTCTCGGCGCGGGCCATCGGCGGGATCAGGTGATCGACGAGGGTCGCGTGGGCGCGGCGCTTGGCCTGCGTGCCCTCCCCCGGGTCGTTGACGAGGAACGGGTAGATCAGGGGCAGGTCGCCGAGCGCGGCGTCGGTGCCRCACGAGGCGGACATGCCGAGTGTCTTGCCGGGCAGCCACTCGAGGTTTCCGTGCTTGCCGAGATGGACGACGGCGTCGGCGCCGAAACCGCCGGCCGCGGCGTCCGCCGCGATCCACCGGTACGCGGCGAGGTAGTGGTGGCTCGGCGGCAGGTCCGGGTCGTGGTAGATCGCGACCGGCTTCTCCCCGAATCCGCGGGGCGGCTGCACCATCAGGACGAGGTTTCCGAACTGCATTGCGGCGATGACGATTTCGCCGGCGGGATCCTGCGATCGGTCGACGTACAGTTCGCCGGGCGCGGGTCCCCAGTGTTCCTCGACGCCCTCGCGCAGTTCCGCGGGCAGCGCCGAGAACCACTCGCGGTAGCGGGCGGCGGAGATCCGGATCGGGTTCCCCTCCAGCTGCTCCGCGGTCAGCCAGTCCGGGTCCTGGCCGCCTGCGGCGATGAGGGCATGGATCAGCGCATCGCCGTCCTGGGCCGCGAGGCCGGGCACGGAGTCCGGCCCGTCCGCGGGGCCCAGGTCGTAGCCGGCGGCCCGCATCTCGGTGAGCAACCTGATCGCGCTGGCCGGGGTGTCGAGACCGACGGCGTTGCCGATGCGGGCGTGCTTCGTCGGGTACGCCGACAGCATCAGGGCGATCCGGCGTTCGGGTGCGGGGATGTGCCGGAGCCGGGCGTGCCGGACGGCGATGCCCGCCACCCGGGAGGCGCGCTCGGCGTCGGGAACGTAGGTGGACAGGCCGTCGGCGTCGATCTCCTTGAACGAGAACGGCACCGTGATCAGTCGGCCGTCGAACTCGGGGACCGCGACCTGGGTGGCCACGTCGAGGGGGGACAGTCCGTCGTCGTTGGACTCCCACGACTCCCGGCTGCTGGTCAGGCAGAGCCCCTGCAGGATCGGCACGTCCAGCGCGGCCAGCGCGGCGACGTCCCATGCCTCGTCGTCGCCGCCGGCCGACGCGCCCGCCGGCTTGGTGCCGCCGGCGGCGAGCACGGTGACCACCATCGCGTCCGCTCGGCGCAGCGTCGTCAGCAACTCCGGTTCGGCGGTGCGCAGCGACGCGCAGAAGATCGGCAGCGGAGTGCCGCCCGCCGCGTCGACGGCCTCGCACAGGGCCTCGATGTAGCGGGTGTTCCCGGCCAGGTGCTGGGCGCGGTAGTAGAGAACGGCGATCGTGGGGCGGTCCGCGTCGGCGTCGGGGGCGAACGGCGCGACACCCCAGCTCGGCAGGTGGACCGGCGCCTCGAAACCGTGACCGGTCAGCAGCACGGTGTCCGACAGGAAGTGGTGCAGTTGGGCGAGGTTGTCGGCGCCGCCCTCGGCGAGATAGTTGTGCGCCTCCGCCGAGACACCGGCCGCGACCGTCGAGCACTCCATCAACTCGGCGTCCGGGGCGTGCTCGCCGCCGAGGACCACCACGGGCAGTCCGCTGGCCAGGACCGCGTCGAGTCCCTCTTCCCATGCCCGCTTGCCGCCGAGGATGCGCACCACGACCAGGTCGGCGCCGTCGAGCAGTCCCGGCAGATCCTCCTCGACCAGCAGCCGTGCCGGGTTGGCCCAGCGGTAGTCCGCCCCGCTGGCGCGTGCGCTGAGCAGGTCGGTGTCGGAGGTGGAGAGCAGCAGGATCACGTGTGGAGCCTTCCTGGGGGTGTCGCGCCCCGTGGCGGTGGTTCTGTGCGGAACCGGAGGTCGGAGGACGGCAGGCGAGGGTCTGGCTCGCCCACCGGTTTCGGCGAGCTCACAGTGGCGCGACCGCACCGGATTCGCACCGGCTTCCTCTCCTGCTGTCGCAAGTGCTGGTGATGCTACCCGGGGCCGGACGTAACCTGGGACCATGGTCGACTACCGCTCCCGCCCCGATGCATGYCCCGGCGCGCTGCAGGTCCATCAGGCGGCCGACGGTGCGCTCGCCCGGGTGCGCCTCCCCGGCGGTGTGCTGACCTCCGCCCAGCTGCAGACACTCGCGGAATCGGCGCGCGACCTCGGCAACGGCGAGATCGAATTGACGTCCCGCGGCAATGCACAACTGCGGGCGGTCCGCGATCCGCTGGAGTTCGCCGGGCGCCTCGCCGACGCGGGCCTGCTGCCCTCGGAAACGCACGAGCGGGTCCGGAACATTCTCGTCTCGCCGCTGACCGGCCGGATCGGGGGTCTGACGGACCTGCGCGATCTGATCGGTGTACTGGACCGGACGTTGTGCGCCGACCCCACGTTGGCGGACCTGCCCGGCCGCACCCTGTTCACCCTCGACGACGGCCGGGGCGACGTCTCGGCGCTCGGCGGCGATTTCGGGGTCCACGCTGTCGGTGGGTCGGAGGTCGCGCTGATCCTCGCCGGTCGCGACAGCGGCGTCCGGATCCCGACAGCGGACGCGGTGTCGATGCTCGTCGATGCCGCCCGCGTCTTCCTGGAGCTGCGCGAACGGCACTGGCGGCTGTCCGAGATCGCCGACGGGGTCGAACGGACGCTGTCGGCACTGACGCTGGCACCGACCGCCGACCCGCTTGGCGGGTTCGACGAGCACCGGCCGCCGATCGGGTGGCTCGACCAGCCGGACGGCAACGTGACCCTCGGCGGCGGTCTCGCATTCGGGGTCCTCGACGCCCGGCTGGCGGAATTCCTCGCCGCGGTCGAGAAGCCGGTAGTCGTCACGCCGTGGAAAACGGTGCTGCTGTGCGATCTGGACGAGTGGTCCGCCGAGCAGGTGGTCCGGGTCCTCGCCCCGATAGGCCTGATCTTCGACGAGAACTCGCCGTGGCTGAAGGTCAGCGCCTGCACCGGGCAACCCGGGTGCGAGAAGGCGCTAGCCGATGTGCGGACCGATGCGCGGGACGCCGTCGCGAGCGGCGAACTCCCGGTGGAGGGCCGACAGCACTGGTCGGGCTGCGAGCGGTGCTGCGGCCGCCCCAAGGGCGAGGTCGCCGACGTCGTCGCCACCAAGACGGGTTACCGGGTGGAGGAGCGGTGAACCCGGAGCCTCTATCGTGAGCGGATGATCGAGTACATCCGAGACGGCGCGGAGATCTACCGCCAGTCCTTCGCCACGATCCGCGCCGAGGCGGATCTCAGTGCCTTTCCCGAGGACGTCTCACAGGCCGTGGTCCGCATGATCCACGCGAGCGGTCAGGTCGATCTCGTGGACGACGTCGCGTTCACCCCCGGCGTCGTGAAGGCCGCCCGCGCGGCGCTGGCGGACGGCGCCCCGATCCTGTGCGACGCGCAGATGGTCGCCGCCGGCGTGACCCGCAAGCGTCTCCCGGCGGACAACGAGGTGATCTGCACCCTGCGCGACCCCCGGGTTCCGGTGCTGGCGGAGCAGATCGGGAACACCCGCTCGGYGGCCGCGCTCGAATTGTGGGGCAGCAAACTGGAGGGGGCCGTCGTCGCGATCGGCAACGCCCCGACCGCCCTGTTCTACCTGTTGGACATGATCGAATCCGGTGCACCCCGGCCCGCCGCGATCGTGGGCGGCCCGGTCGGGTTCATCGGCGCGGCGGAGTCGAAGGAAGCGTTGATCGAGCACCCGAGCGGACTCGACTATCTGGTGGTCCGCGGCCGCCGCGGTGGCAGTGCCATCACGGCTGCGGCGCTGAATGCGATTGCGAGCGAAGTCGAATGAGTTCCAACGAGCAGTCGACCGGCAAGCTGTGGGGCGTCGGCATCGGACCGGGCGACCCGGAACTGGTGACGGTCAAGGCTGCGCGGGTCATCGCCGAGGCCGACGTAGTGGCGTTCCACAGCGCCAGGCACGGCAAGAGCATCTCCCGCGCGGTCGCGGCGCCGTACCTGCGTGAGGGCCAGATCGAGGAGCACCTCGTCTACCCGGTCACCACCGAGACCGTCGACCACCCGGGCGGATACCAGGGGGCGATGGACGAGTTCTACGAGGAAGCGTCGCAGCGGCTCGCCGCGCACCTCGACGCCGGCCGTACGGTGGCGCTCCTCGCGGCGGGCGACCCGCTCTTCTACAGCTCGTACATGCACATGCACAAGCGGCTGGCGCAGCGCTTCGAGGCGGAGGTGATTCCCGGGGTGACGTCGATCAGCGCCGCCTCGGCCGCGCTGGCGATGCCGCTCGTCGAGGGCGAGGAAATCCTCACCGTCCTGCCCGGCACCCTGCCGCGCGGCGAGCTGACGCGGCGCCTGCGGGAGACCGACGCCGCCGCCATCCTGAAACTCGGACGCACCTACCCGGCGGTGCGGCAGGCGTTGAAGGACTCCGGTCGCATCGACGAGACGTGGTACGTCGAGCGGGCCAGCACGACACGGCAGAAGATCGACCACGCGGACGACGTGTCGGACAGCGACGTCCCCTACTTCTCGATCGCCATCGTGCCCAGCCCGTCGAACGCCCGCCGCGACGATGCGCCTCCGCAGGGCGAACTCGTCGTCGTCGGGCTCGGCCCCGGCGATCAGGCCTGGACCACCCCGGAAGTGCAGCACGAACTGTCGCTGGCCACCGACCTCGTCGGATACGGGCCGTACATCGACCGGGTCCCCGAACGTCCGGGACAGCGCCGTCACTCCAGCGACAACCGGGTCGAGGCCGAACGGGCCGCGATGGCGCTCGACCTCGCCAAGAACGGGGCCCGCGTCGCCGTCGTGTCCTCGGGCGACCCGGGTGTGTTCGCGATGGCCGCCGCGGTGCTGGAAGTGGCCGCCGAGGAACAGTGGCGGGGCGTCCCCGTCCGCGTGCTGCCCGGCATGACTGCCGCGAACGCCGTGGCGAGCCGGGTCGGCGCACCCCTCGGCCACGACTACGCCGTGCTGTCCCTGTCCGATCGACTCAAGCCGTGGGACGTTGTGGCGCAGCGTATCTCGGCGGTCGCGAGCGCCGACATGGCCTTCGCCGTCTACAACCCGGCGTCGAAGTCACGGACCTGGCAAGTCGCCGCGATGCGTGACCTCGTTCTCGAGCACCGCTCCCCCGACACCCCGGTGATCATCGGCCGCGACGTGGCCGGCGCGCAGGAGTCGGTGCGGGTCGTGCGGCTCGCCGACCTCGACCCGGCCGAGATCGACATGCGGTGCCTGCTCATTGTGGGCTCCTCCATGACGACCGTCGTCGAGAACGAACACGGGACGAGGGTCTTCACGCCCCGGCGCTATCCGGGTTGAGTGGATCGAGCTCCACCAGGATTCCGCTCTCCCGGATCCAGGGACCGTCCCGCGGCGCCACCATCTCGACCCAGCCCGTTCCCGCGAACGGCCCCGACACAGGTGGCGGCGCGGGAACCAGACCCGTGCGGAGGCCGGCCTTTCCGTCGGGAACCTCGCTCAGCGTGTAGGTGCCTGCGGAGCGGTACCGCCCGTCGGGATCGGCGTGACGCGTGTGCGTGATCAACTGCCGGCGCCGGATTGATCCCGTCACTCGTGCGGACTCGGGGAGCAGCGCGGCGAAATCCGCCTCGAAGTAACCACGGAGGTGGACCGGACCGCGCAGCTCGTCGGCCGATTTCACGAATGCGGTGAACCCGGCGCCACGAAACAACATCGAACGCACCGGCCTGTCGTCGAGATTCTCGATCTCTCCCGTCACGTCCGATCCGAAGTCCGGCAAGTCGCCCGGACCGGTATCGGTATCTCCGCGCGGGTAGAACCTCAGCGCGTACTCCGCGACATCTCCGACCACGGGAAACGCGCACTGGCCATCCATGATCAGGTCCTCGGGAACGACGATTCTCAGTGCCATGTCCTTGCTGTTCCCGATCGAAAGTGTTTTCACACCGATCAGGCGACGCGGCCGGAGCGGAGTTCGGTCACCGCGATCCGGGCGACGTGCCCGATCGCGGCATCGACCACCGGCAGCACCGGGTCCGTCCGCGCGGCGCGGGTGAAGACGGCGACCGCGACCGGAATCTCACCGGGAAACGTCACGACGGCCACCTCGTTGCGGATGGCGCCGATGGTCCCGGTCTTCCCGGCGACGTCCACCCCGGAGTGCGGAAACCCGGAACGGATACGGTGCTGCCAGATCTGCGCGGACATCACCTGCCGGACGAACTCGCCCTGCGCGCCGGGCACCGCCCGTCCGGTCCAGATCGCGTCGAGAAGCGACGTCATCTCCCGCGGCGTCGTCGCGCTCGCGTACGACGGGTCGTAGGCGGACACCGTCCACGCCTCGTCGTTGTCCGCAAGCGCCGCGAATGCTTCGGCGGTGGTGTGCGCATGGGCGTCGATCACCAAACTGCGGTGCGCATCCGCGGTGCCGCCGATGATGCGCGTGCTCGTCAGGCCCAGGTCCGACAGTGACCGCTCGACGCTCTCGAGTCCCACCCGCCCGAGAACCAGGTCGGCGGCCGCGTTGTCGGACACGGTCATCATCGACAACGCCAGATCCCGCCAGCTCAGCACCACCGGGTCGCGGAACGTCGACACTCCCGTCGGTCCAGGAGTGCAGTCGGCCGGATTGACCCGGACGGTCGCGGTCGGCGACAACTCCCCGGATTCGAAAGCGCGGCACAGGGCCACGAGCAGCGGAAGTTTGTAGACGGACGCGAGCACGACGACGTCGTCCGCGCCGACTGCGATGTCGCCGGCATCGCCGACCGGGGTACCGACGCGGCGGGCGTGCAACCATCCGGTGCACCCGGCGTCGGCGAAGACGTCACGGATCCGCTTCTCCGCCGATGTCATCGATCGGCCCTGATCAGCACTCGGTCGAGGGCGGCGGCAGACGATGCGACATCTGCCCCGGAGCGCCAGACGATGCGCACGCGCAGCGAGAGGTCGTCGCGCAGCAGATCGATCCACGCCACACCGGGCATCACCGTGGGCGGCGACGCCGTCACTCCGAAATGCCCGCCGGCGGACACGCGCGTGAGGAGTTCCCGCTGCCCCGACGCGATCACGATGTCCGGGTCCAGACCCCGCACCCGCCACAGGTCGATGAACAGGTCGTGGGCAGGCGGATTGTCCGAGCGCGGACCGGTGGCCAGCATCAGCCCGCGCAGCATCCGGACCTGCGCCTTCTTCGCGGCTGCCACCGGGTGGTCGTCAGGCACCACCACCCACCGCCGGAGCTTGACGACCGGGCCGATGTCGAGACCAGTCAGTAGGGCCGGATGCTCGACCACGGCGACGTCGAGACTGCCTGCGCGGACTGCGTCCACGAGTTCGGTGGTGGACGCCGTGGTCGTCACCACCCGGGTGGGATGCGTGGCGTCGACGTCTCGCAACGCACGAACACAGCGCACCACCACGGCGTCGGCCACCGAGTGCGGGACACCCCACCGCACCACCGCGTCGCGACCACCCGCGATGCGGTGCGCCTCGTCCTCGAATCGGGTCGCGTCGTCCACGAGAAGCCTCGCACGCGGGAGCAATTGGCGTCCGGCGTCGGTGAGTCCGACGCCGCGGGCACTGCGCTGAATCAACTCCGTGCCGAGTCTCTGCTCGAGCCGACGCACCCCCTGTGACAGCGGCGGCTGCGTCATGCCGAGTCGCGACGCGGCATTGCCGAAGTGCCCCTCTTCCGCAACGGCGACAAAGAAACTCAGATGGCGCAGCAGATCCATGGCGCCCATTGAACCAGTTCCGATCACCCGCTTCGGGCGAGCCCGTCACTTCGCACACACAAAACGTCCTGCCGACCTGGGGCAATAGCGCACCCGACTCGCCGCGACGGCGGATTCGTCTTTGCGCTATGGGCGGGGGCACCCCCACATTGGGTCCATGCTGATACATCGACATCACCCGAAGCCCAGGTGCACCGGTCGTCGCGGCGCCGTTGCACTCGCACTGGCTCTGCCGTTGCTGGTCGGGGCGTGCACGGCCACCGCGGAGCAAACCCTGCCCACGACGTCGGAGGTGGCTGCGTTACCGGATCAGCAGTCCCTCGACGCGAAAATCGAGGCACTGGAAGCGCAGTACGCCACGCGGATCGGGGTGACGGCCGTCGATCCCGCGACCGGCGCGGTCTACAGCCACCGGGGCGACGAACGATTCGCGATGTGCTCGACGTTCAAGGCCTACGCGTCCGCCGCGGTCCTGCGCAAGATCGAGGACGGGTCGACCGCCCTCGACAAGACGGTGGTGATCGAACCCGGCGATCTCGTCGAGAACTCGCCGGTCACCGCCGCTGCAGTGGGCACCCCGATGACGTTGGGGCAGATCGCCGAAGCGGCGCTGACGCAGAGCGACAACACCGCCGGAAACTATCTGCTCCGCGAGATCGGCGGTCCGCAGGCGGTCACCGCCCTCGCCCGCGACCTCGGCGACGAGAGCACGCGACTGGACCGGTGGGAGACCGAACTCAACACCGCTTTCCGCGGCGATCCCCGGGACACGACGACACCGACCGGCCTCGCCCGGGGTTTCCGGGCGCTGCTCCTCGACGACGCCCTCGACGCGGCAAGCCGCGATCAGCTTCTCGAGTGGATGCGGGCGAGCAAGACTTCGGACAAGCGGATGCGCGCCGGTCTTCCGCCCGGATGGACCGCCGCCGACAAGACCGGTGGCGGCGGGTTCGGGACCGCCAACGACGCCGGCGTCGCCTGGGGTCCGGACGGCTCCCCCATCGTTCTCGCCGTCCTCACCGACAGCCTCACGAATCAGGAAGACGCGCAGGGAAACAACCAGGCGATCGCCGACACGACTGCGGCTGTCATCGAGGGTGTGACCGCGCCGTGAGCCATCTCTGCAGCGACACCGCCAGTTCGACGGGAGCGTCGAACTGGATCAGGTGCCCGGCGCCGTCGATCACCTCGAGTGTCGCACCGGGGATGAGGCGCGCCAGTTCCTCGGCCCGGTCTACGGGGATCCAGGCGTCGTCCCTCCCCGACACGACCGCGACGGGAACCTCGATCGACGCGTACCGGTCCTGGATCTCGTCGGTGTACCGCTCGTCGGCCTGGGCGATCTGCCGGTAGAACGCGACCTGACCCTCCTCCGACAGCCACGGCGTGGTCAGCACGGCCATCTGAGCGGGGGTCAGGCCGCGGTGGGACGCACCCGCGATGTACGCCTCGAGAGCACCACGGTGCACGGAGGCCGGTTGCGCGGCGAAGACGTCGGCGTTGTCCGCGACGAGCCGGAAGTAGTCGGATCCCCACGGCCGCAGTGCCACCACGTCGATCAGGGCCAGCGAGGTGTACCGCGCGCCGTGCAGGAGATGGGCGCGGAGTGCGACGGCACCCCCGTAGTCGTGCGCGACGACGTGGGGTGCCTCGAGGTTCCAATGCCGCAGGAGGTCGGTGAGCAGTTCACCCTGGATGCCGAGATCGACGTCGTGGGCAGCGTCCTTCGACGACTGCCCGTACCCGGGCATGTCCCACAGGTAGACCGAGAACTCGGCGGCGAATGCGCGTGCGAACGGCCACCACAGCTGCGAAGACCACGGCGTCCCGTGGCACATCACTACGGCGGGGCCGTTCCCGAACTTGTCCCATGCCACCGACCTGCCGCGCCATTCGAGGGTCTGCGAAAGCTCCACACCCGCAGTGTGCCATCCCGCACGTGAGTGGCACGGTGTACTGACGCACACCGTGCCACTCACCTGTGACTAATGCACGAGGCCGCTTTCGAGGACCGAGTGCCCGCCCTCGACATCGTGACGGCAATCGACTGGGCGCAGCGACCTTCCGCCCTCGGCGACCCGCCGCCCGGCGACCGTCAGCATCGGGCGCGGAATCCCGATACCCATCACCGGCACGCCCGTTACATACCCTTCCTTGTAGAGATGATTCGACGCGTCGGCCACTTCGTCCCGGGTCAAGGGCGACGGCGCCCAGCCGACGGTCTCACCGATGGCGTCCGCGTCCAGAATCGGACTTCGATAGCCTTCGGTAGCCTTCGCGAGAAGCCAACGCAGAACAGCGTCACGAACCGCCCATTGACGATCGGTAGCTGCATTCACATTTCAGTCCTCCGGTAATTGGCGTTGATGCCCGCGTGCACCATAGCCACCCGCAGGGAACAAGCAAGTTCGTGAGCTTTACTGCGCTTCTTGGGATCTCACGACTGCGACTCCGGTGGACTTTCCCATTTTCCCGGGTATGGTCGGGACGATGATGCCGGACCTCGCGGTGGGACGTGAATTTCTCCGTGCCCGCCCGTGAATCGCCCTACGATGGGTGAATGGAGAGCGGAACCGACGCGACCAAGACCTGTTCGTCCTGCCACGGTCCGATCGGATACGAGATCAAGGACGCCCACGCCGGATTCGCGTCGCTGCCTCCGGGCAAGCGGTACCGGGTCTTCCACTGCATGAATCGGTGCTCACGATCGGCCCCCGACGGCCTCGAATGCGGACACCGCCACGAATACCTCTGAAACACGTGATCGTTCAGTCCTTCGGTCCAAAGACAATGCATCGTCCCCTTGACCTCGAGTCCACTCGAGCTTTTAGCGTGGAGTGCATGACAACGACCGCCCCGTCACAGGCCGGCTGGTCCGAATTGCTCGGACCCCGGTATCGCTCGACCTCCGCTGTCCTCGCCGGCGGCGTCGGACTGCACGCCGTCAACATCTTCCTGACCACGAGTCTGCTGCCCACCGCCATCGGCGAGCTCGGGCGCGAATCGCTGTACGCGTGGAGCGCGACCGTCTTCATGGTGGCGTCGGTGATCTCGTCGATGACCGTGAGCCGCCTCCTCGCACACCGCGGGGCGCTCGGTGCGTATCTGTTCGCGCTGGCGCCGTTCTTCGCGGGCACGATGATCTGCGCGATCGGTCCGTCGATGGAGGTGCTCCTCGTCGGACGTGCAGTGCAGGGGATCGGCGGGGGCCTGCTCGCCGGCCTGAGTTACGCCGTACTGCGCGAGGCGCTGCCCGAACGTCTGTGGGCCCGCGCGACCGCATTGGTGTCGGCGATGTGGGGCGTGGGAACTCTCGCCGGACCGGCGATCGGCGGCCTGTTCGCCCAACTCGGCCATTGGCGACTCGCGTTCGTCGCGCTGGCGGTGGTCGCCGCGGTCATCGCAGTGATCGCGCCCCGCGCGTTGCCGCGCACCGAGCGTGTGCGGGGCGGCGAACCCGTCCCCGCCACGTCGCTCGCGCTGCTCACCCTGGCGACGATCGCGATCAGTGTGGCCGGCATCCTCGGCAACCGCACCCACATGCTGATCCTGATCGCAGTCGGAGTCGTGTTCGTCGCTGCGTTCCTGGCCTGGGAGCGGCGATCACCGCGCCGCGTGCTGCCGAAGTCGACGTACAGCGGGGCGTCGTCCCTGAAGTGGATCTACCTCACCATCGCGGTCCTCGCGTCCGGAACCGTGTCCGAGGCCTTCACACCGCTGTTCGGTCAACGGCTCGCCGGACTGGCGCCGTTCGCCGCGGGATTCCTCGGCGCCATGATGTCGGTCGGATGGTCGGTGACCATGATCTTCAGTTCCGACATCTCCCGGCGGCGCACGAAGACGGTGGCCATGATCACCGGACCGCTGGTCCTCGCCGCGGGCCTGCTCCTCACGGCGGCCCTCTGGCGCGACGACGCCGGGCTCGCCGTGGTGATTCTGTGGGCGGTCACGCTGGCCGCCGCGGGCGCCGGCATCGGACTCGCCTTCCCGCACCTGATGGTCGCCGCCATGCAGAGCACCGACGACGCGCACGAGGGCGCCAAGGCGGCGGCCGGGCTCAACACGGTCGAGTTGATCGCCATGGCCGTCGGGTCCGCGGTCGCCGGTGTGCTGGTCAATCTCGGCGCGCCCTCGACCCTCACCTCGGCGCAACTGCTGTTCCTCGGTCTCGGCGTCATCGCGACGGCCGGCGTGTTCACCGCGTACCGCGCGACCCGGCAGGCCGACCGAGGGAGCGCCGACCCGTCCTAGCTAGGCCCGCGCTGCGAAGTGGTGCGCGCGACGGAGGATGTCGTGGGCACGGGCGAGTTGCGGCGGATGCCCGCCGTGCGTGACACGGCTACCGTCCGGGCCCAGTCGCTCGATCGTCGACTCGGCCCAGGAGATGTCGTCCGAGTCCGGCGCCATCGCGGTGTTGATCACGGGTACCTGCTCGTTCGCGAGCGTCAGTTTTCCGGTCATCCCCATCTCGCGGGCAAGTCGAGTGTCGTCGCGGACGATCTCGGCGCTCTGCGCCAGCGTCGGACCGTCGATCGGAGCGGCGATCCGGGCTGCCCGGCTGGCGTTGACGAGCCGGGACCGGGCGTATGCCAACGCCATCGGGGTTCGTCCGGCGCCGGTGTCGCGGCAGTAGTCGCCGATTCCGAACGCGAGTCGGGTGACGGGAGCGGTGCGAGCGATGTCGTCCACGGCGAGGACGGCCTCCGCCGATTCGATGAGGGCGACCAGCGGGACACCGGGGATCTCCGCGGCGCTGTCCCGGACCTGTGCGGGTGCTTCGGTTTTCGACAGCATCAGCCCGCGCAGCCCGGGCAGGCCCCGGATCGCGTCGAGGTCGCGCCGCCAGTGCGGGGTGGTTGCGTCGTTGATCCGCACCCAACCCGGATTACGCTCGAGCCATGCGGCGGCGAAGGCACGACCCTCATCCTTCGCGGCGAACGGCAAGCCGTCCTCGAGGTCGAGGATCAGCGCATCGGCGCCGGAGTCCGCCGCCGCGGCGAAGACCTCGCTCCCGACCGCAGGAACCAGGAGCCAACTTCGCGACATCGCGAGGTCGATCTCGCTGTGCTGGGCTGTCTCGACAGTCATGCTGTTCTTTCCTCGGCCATACCGAGGAGTCTGCGCTTCACCGGGAGGCGGCACACTCGACGAAGCGGAGTGCAGCGAAGGGGTTCGGGCACCGCTTCGTCAGGTGCGGCGCCCGACCCGTCCGGTCCGGCTCAGAAGTCGAAGCCCCAATTGGCCGGGTTGAAGACGACGCGGTACCAGACGGCGGTGGCCGAGTCGAACGTGCACGGCACGATTACGACCCCGGACGTCTGTTCGAGCGCCGCAGCCTTCCCGCAGAAGTACTCCGCGCCTTCGCCGGACGTCTCGGCACGGTAGACGGGTCCGACGTGCCACGGTTCGGCACTCGCGGTACCGGCGCCGACGGTGGCTCCGAGGACGAGAGGTGCGGCCAGTATCCCGGCCAGTGCTGCGGCACGCCGGGCGGACTTCTTCTGCACGAGAGCTCCTTCGTAGGCGACGACGCGGCAGTTCTGTGTGGTTAGTTCGCACAAGAAGCGTCGGACGTTACCGCGGTGCTGCGGCCCTCTCCTCGAACACCTCGCTCGACCCGTTCTGCGCGGCGAGTGCGCGGGCTCTGTCCAGGGCCTCCTGGGCGGCCGCCTTCACCGTCGCGGGATCCTCGGCTGTCGCAGGCGCTTCGACCGGTGCGGGCGTCTCGACAGCGTCGGGAGTCTCCGCGAGATCGGGGGTTTCGACGGCATCAGGGGTTTCGACGGCATCAGGGGTGTCCACTGCGTCCGGCGTCTCCATTGCGCCCGGCGTCTCCACGACATCCGGCGTCTCCACGGGGTCGGGAGTCTCGATTGCCGGTGCGGGCGCCTTGGTGACGGGAGGTACCTCGACGGGCGCTGTGCCACCCTTCTTCAGATACTGGCCGCACACCGGCCACGCGCCGGGGCCTTGGGTTTTCAAAACGTTCTCGGCGACCCGGATCTGCTCGGCCTGACTGGCTTCCGAGGGCACTCCTGTTCCGCCGTGTGATTTCCAGGTTTCCGGTGTGAACTGCAATCCGCCGTAGAACCCGTTTCCGGTGTCGGTGGTCCAGTCGCCGCCGCTTTCGCACTCCGCGACTTCTTCCCAGTCGTGCGGCGCGCCGAACGCGGTTCCCGCGCCCAGCCCCAGTAGAATGGTGGCGGCCGCGCCGATCAGGGCGATCCAGCCGAACGTGCGTTTCTCCATGTTGCGAGTGGTCATGCTGGCTCAATCCTCTCCGCGCTTGCGGACGCGGCATGCCGGCGACGACACGTCGATTGCCGGCCATCCTTTCGGTGCCTCGTCCCGCGCCTCGAAGGTGTCGGGATCACGAACCCGCGTCGGCAGATTTGCAGCGGCGGGCCCCCGAACGTGGCCTCCTCCCGAAATTCACACGGCATGAACAAGGTACGGATGTTCGACTATTGAGAAACGCGAGTGAAAATTGTGCAGTTCTGAGGTTTCGATACCGGTTCGAGTCCATGTCGTGACAATTCCGACATCTGTTGAACAGGTATGCGAATGCTGGATGACGGTGCAGTGAACGGACGCTCCCGTCCTCGACGGTGGCGGTGGACTGGCTACCCTGACGATCCCGACACCGCCGGAGCCCACCGGCGCGGGGACGAACAGTTCAGTGCCGACATGTCGCATTCCTCAGCCGATCCGTGGCGCTCGAGCACCACCCTGGCGCGGTTACGCGCCGGCCTGGCCACTCTGGGCCCCGGGAGCAGCGAGTCGCGCGGGCCGTGCTCGCCGAGCCCGCGGCGGTGGTGGAGTTGTCGCCGGCGGAACTGGCGGCGGCGTCGGGTACGTCCCCGGCGACGGTGGTGCGGGCGTGCCAGCGACTGGGATTCCGCGGACTCCAGCACCTTCGGCTCGAACTGGCCCGTGTGACAACGGATCCCGAGGGGGCGGCGGCCACCCCGGTAGACACGACGTTCGGGGCCGCCGCGGAGGCGCTCACCGCGACTCGCGCGACCATCGATCCCGCCGGGTTCGCCGCCGTCGTGGACCTGATCGTGCGGACCCGGCGGATCCTGCTGGTGGGCAACGGCTTCTCGTCCCCACCGATCCAGGATGCCGCCTTGCGGTTCACCACCGCGGGTCGCAGCGTGGAGGCGCCGCTCGACATCCTGGGGCAGCAGTTCTCGGCGCGACTGCTCACCGACCGGGACGTGTGTCTCGCCGTCAGCTACTCCGGTCCGAACACCCACACCTTGCGGGCGTGCGTGGCGGCGCACTCGTGGAAGCGCTGCGCGCGCTCGCCTGCTCCCCGGCCCCGGTCCTGGTGCACTGCACCGCCGGTAAGGACCGCACCGGGTTGCTCGTCGCTCTGGCGCTCGCGGCGGTGGGTGTGCCGGACGCCGTGATCGTCGACGACTACGCTCGATCCGGAACGCTGGTGCGGCCCCACCGCGAGGAAGCGGTGCGGCGCCTGTCGACGGAGCTGGCACTCGACTCGGCCGAGCACGCCCCCGCCCTCGACTTGCACCTGGATTCGCCGCCGTCGGTACTCGCCGGTGCCCTCACCCACGTCCGTTCCCGGCATGGAACCGTGACGAACTACCTTCGTGCCCAGGGATTCACGGACACCGACCTCGCCGCTCTGTGCACACGACTGCTCGACGTGCAGGACACTGGGACGCCAGCCGCCACCGTCACCGGGTTCGACGCCCCGAGGTACTCGATAGTCCGCTGCTCCGGGCACGAAGTCAGCGCACTGCCGATTCCCCTGCACACCCCGACCTGCTGATCCGGTCTAACCCCTCGCCGAAGGAAGTTACTGCGCCGTCGAAGGGCTGACCCGCGAGGACGCCGAGCATCGGTGGCCGGACGGCGCCTTCCCCGGACGGCCGAGTCGTAGTGATCACGCACGGGGCGCTCATCCGCGCGGTACTCGGTGACCTGTCCGACACAGTGGTGCCGCGCATCGTCAACGGCGCGGTCTGCGAGATCGAATGGGCGGGAGGGTGGCGGGTCGTGTCGGTCAACCGCACCGTCTCCCACGGTGTCGCGGACCCTGCGTAGTCGTTCGCTCCGGGCGCCGAGCGTCATGACCTGCGCCGTCTCACCGTCGTATCGGCCGACGAACCGATCGTGGGTGCGAGCCGCCACAATCCGGCGGCGGCGAGCACGTGCCACAGCGCGTGGCCCGGCAGGAGGGTACCCGGCCTGCAGATCGACGTCCGGTCGCCGACGGCGCCGAGCAGCGCACCGGACGCGACAAGCACTGCCGCGACGATCGTCGTGCGCCGTAATTCCGGTCGAACGCGGGCGCGTTCGAGGCAGAGTCCCACCGCGGCCGCGGCGAGGAGTGCCTGCACGATCGTCGACGCCGTCGGGCCGGCAGCCACGGTGGGGATCATCAGGAGCGAAACAACGAGCCACCACACCGGCGACAGCCGACGGCCGAACCGATCGGACGCGGCGTCGACGGCGATGTACGCGAGCAACGTCGCGATCGGGATGTCGTGCGCGTATCCCTGCCACGGAGGGTCGGGTCCGTGCTGAACGAGCGACCCGACACCGACCGCGACGATGAGCAGGCCGTAGGTGATGGACGGCGCGTCGCGCCGGCGACCCACGAGGACTGCGAGGCCGGCAACCACGAAGGCCAGGCTGGTGACAGCGGCCGCGTGCTGCGCGATGAAACCTCCCATACTCCGAGGTTTCCAAAGCCGCCGACGCACCGCAATCACGACCGGGGCGGTCGCACGAGTGGACGCGGGATAGGGCAACGGCGCGCCGAAAGCGCGAACAAAACCTTCCAGTCGGACTTTTTCTGTGGCATCGTAACGATCCATGGGGGAATCAGCAGTCGCCGCAGTCGCCATCTACCACGCGCCCGCAGCGGACCGACGGGGTACACCGATGGTGGCGCTGGACTACGACGTCCAGCGCGGATCGCGGCATACGTTGTTGCAGAACCTGGCTGGGCGCGGGTGGCGGGACCCCAGCCCTGTCTTCGACGGCGTCGACGACCTGACGTCGGCCGTGCTGTCGTTGCGCTCGGCCGACGGACGCACCCTGTTGATCGAGGACGACACGGACGTTCTCTTCGATGGTGTCGTCGTGCCTCCGCACGGGTGGCTCGAACACGTTCGCGCACTCGGTGCGGTCGGCGTGATCGCCGGAGCCGGAATCACGGCCGCGCCCGACTGGCAGCGACAACTCCCCCGCCTGGCCCGCGAGAGCGAACTTCTCGGGTCGATCGCCACCGTCACGTTCACCAACGCCTCCGGCCGGGAGGATTTCCACGCGTTCGCATACGAGGTGGTCGCCGCGTTGCGGCCGGCACTGCCCCCCGAGGCTGTGCACGATGCGGGGTTTGCGCTCGAGGACGACCGGCCACACCGCGCGGTCCTCGAGGTCGTGGACAGTGCGGTGCGGCACCGAGTCGCCGTTCCCGCGCGGATCGTGGACATGCTCCAACGGCGTGCCACGGACCGCACGTCGTTCGGGTGGCGGGACGCCCGAACGCTGAAGCGTCTTCTGCGGAAGATTCGCACACACTGACGGTCGACACCCCGCTGTGCAAGACTCGAATTTGCACGGACGACAGTGATGCGCCGGACCACCCTGATGCGGAGGGCGTCATGTCCCGATCGGTACCCGGAGATGCTCCGGACGACATGGGGCACACGGCGTACGCGCGTGTGCGCGCCGGCCAGCTGAATGCGGTTCAGGCGGCCCTCGAGGACCACACGGGACGCCTGGACTGGCCGCGAGAACAGATCGAGCGCTACCGGACCTCACGGCTGCGGGCCCTGCTCTCGCACGCCCGTGAGCGGTCGCCGTTTCACGCCCGGCGGCTTCGTGGTCTCGATCCGTCGACGGCCACGGTCGCCGACCTGGCGTCGCTGCCGATGATGACCAAGCARGACGCGCAGGACAAGTGGGATGCGATCGTCACCACTCGTGACCTCGATCGCGAGCGTGCCGAACGAATTCTGGCCGAGCAGCAATGGTTTTCGTACACCCCGGGCGACGCACAGATCTTCAGCTCGGGTGGGTCGAGTGGTGTCCGCGGCGTGTATGTCTGGGATTGGCAGTTCTCCGTGTCGGCCGCGTGCCTGGCCTGGCGGATGCAGGCGCGGGAGGAACGGCGGGCGCCCGTGCAGTCTCCTTCGCGCCTCGCCGTGCTCGCGGCCGGTGTCCCTCCGCACGCGAGCACCCCCTTGTTCGATGTGCCGACCGCACCGGGGATGGAGACCGTTGTGATCCCGGCAGGCGCACCGTTCGACGAAATCGTCGCCGCCGTGGCCGCGGCTCGCCCCACGCACCTGGTCGGATATGCGTCGGTGATCGGACGGCTCGCCCGAGCATCCTTGGCCGGCGGTCTGCAGGTTCACCCCGTCCGGGTGAGCACCAACTCCGAGCCACTGCTGGATGAGGATCGGCAGGCCATCGGCGAAGCCTGGTCGGTGCCGATCCACAACCTGTGGGGGTCGACCGAGATCGGCGTGCAGGCAGTGGGTTGCGGACACGGCGAGGGACTGCACGTGTGCGAGGACGAGGTCGTGCTCGAACGCGTCGACGACAGTGGCACCCCGGTCGCCGCCGATGCGCCGGCCGCGCGAACACTCGCCACGGGCCTGGCCAACCGGACGTTTCCCTTCATCCGCTACGACCTCGGCGATCAGGTCACGTTGCTCCCCGGCACCTGCCCGTGCGGAAGTGCCTTCGTGCGCGTCGCCGACATCGGCGGGCGGCGCGACGACGATTTCCGATACGGGACGAAGACGGTGCCCGCGAGCACGTTTCGTTACGTCCTCGGCGCAGATCCGCGTGTCTCCGAGTACCAGGTCAGGCAGACCGTCGACGGTGCGGACATCTTCGCGGTCGGCGACCCCGACGTCGCCCGGCTGACGTCGGCTGTCGCCGGGGCGTTGCGCCGGCAAGGATTGTCCGATCCGCAGGTCCGGATCGAGGTCGTCGACCACCTGCAGCGCCATCAGGCGAGCGGGAAACTGCAGCGGTTCATCGCACTGCGGTAGCGCGCAGTCGGTTCGCGGCACCCGCCCGGTCGGCCGGGCCGGACAGGGGTCGCCATTCCTCACCCCAGGGTGTCTGTCGCTGCGGCCGCTCCCGTCCGACGATGGTCGTACACGGTCACCCAGTCGAGGAGCAACGATGACGGACAGTGATTTCGGGGCAGTCAGCGAAGACGCCACAGGCGCAGTCTCCGACGGCACGGATCTGAATCGCGTTCACGCCGAGATCGCCCGCCTCGACGCGGAGATCCTGGACGCGGTCCATCGCCGCCTCGTTCTCGCACAGCTCGCGGCTCGTACCCGGGTCGAGTCCGGTGCACCGATGGTCGCGCTCGGCGGGGAGACCGACGTGATCCGCCGCTATCAGGACGAATTGGGCCCCCGAGGTTCGCTGCTGGCGCTGGAATTGCTCCGGCTGGCGCGGCCACCCTTTTCGTCGACGTACCGAACACGGTAGCCGTACCGACACTCACCTCGGTCGACACCGATCGCGAGAGCAGTGCCCAGCAGTCTTCGCGACGCTGGGCACTGTTCGCCTGTCCGGGGCGACTCAGCGCCGTCACGTCGGGAAACCCGGGCCAGATGTGGCAGGCATCATATTCGCGACACTGAAGTTGCGGCATTCACCCATCGCATTCGGCACCGGCAGAGCCACTTCGGGTGCATCATCAACTACCCTGTCCTGAAGGACGCGGGTTTGCTGCTCACGTTCTCACTGGCTGTGAGAGGGGTGGCTGCTTTAGGCACGGTTGATTGGGCGGCCCGGTAGTTGTTGTGCCCGAGTGCGGCAATGTTGGCGGCGGCGTTATGGTCGGCGTGGCCGGTCCAACCGCAGCCGCGGCACCGGAACAGTGCTTGACTGTGCCTGTTCGCGGTGTCGCAGTGCCCGCAGAGGTGGCACGTCTTACTGGTATTGCGAGGGTTGATCACCTGCACCGGCACTCCTGCGGCGTGCGCCTTATAGGTGATCTGGTCGCGCAGTTGCGCGTAGGCCCAGGAGTGCAATTGTTGCCGTTGTCTGCGTGCGAGCCGTACCCGGTCCCGGATTCCCGACAGGTCTTCTACCGCGATTCCTTGACCGGTGCGTTGTGCCTGGGCAACAATCGTTTTCGAGAGTTGGTGATTGATGTCGGTGGCGTACCGAGTCTCCTTCCTCCGCCGTTTCTTCAGTTTCCGYTTCGCGGACCTGGTCCCCACCTTYTGCAGCGCGGACCGGATGGTTCCGTTCTTTTTCCGGCGGGCGGTGACCGCACCACCGGACCACCGGACGTCGAGTTCGGCCGGGTCGTCTGCGGTGGTCACMGCCAGGTTCACGATCCCCAAGTCCACGCCCAGCCACCCGGTGGGGTCGTCGGCGGGGACCAGCYGCTGCGGTGCGTCGGTGTCGACGGTTGCGTGCAGGTAGAAACATCCGTCSCGGAAAATCAGATCCGACTCGCCTKTGCGGTCGGCGAGCATTGTCMGCTGCCACGGCGCGCACACGAATCCGACGTTGCGCATCCGGCCCGCGGTCGTCCAGATCGAYACCGTCGATCGATCGATCTGCCACGACAAGCACCGATCGTCGAACGGTTGGCCCGCGTCCTGACGGAACACGATCGCCTTACCYGCMACCTTCGCATACCGTGTCGATCCYGGCGTGCCGTAATTCCCGTTGAGCAGGTTCGCTGTCCGGGTCGCGTACGCATCCGCGACTTTCTTGATGACCCGGATCGCCGGTTGCGCCGACAACCCGCACGCTTTGAGCTGGGCATAGACCTGCTTTTGCAGCGCGAACGGGCGYCGATCAGCGGCGGTGTGCGCGAGCTGCGCAACCATGTTCGCCCCCGCATTGCACAACTCSAGTGTCGATTTCAGCGCCACATACTGCTCCGGGGTGGGAGCCAGCTTSACGACAACGATCCGCTTCACCCTGCGCCTTTCCCTGCGGATACTCTTTGGTCTATGTCACCGAGATGGACGCCTGACCCGAACGTACGCCGCGGCCGTAGCGTTGTCTCCAACCTACATGCGCACTTGGTCTTCGTCACGAAGTATCGTCGCGGTGCGTTCACCGACCCGATGCTGACCCGATGCGAGCAGATCATGGCAGAGGTCTGTGACAAGTTCGGCGCAACGTTGACCGAGTTCACCGGAGAAACCGACCACGTCCACCTMTTGATCCACTACCCACCTACCGTGCAACTCTCCACCCTGGTCAATAGCCTCAAGGGCGTCTCCGCTCGATACCTGCGCCAAGAGTTCCCCGACCACATCCAGAAATACCTGTGGGGCAMTCACTTCTGGTCACCGTCCTACTTCGCCGCCTCCGCCGGCGGAGCCCCGCTCGCCATCGTCGCCGAGTACATCACCAACCAAAAACGACCCGAACCCACACAAGAAAGCGACCCCGCTACGCGCGATCGCGCAATACAGAATCAGCTTCCTCCCGGCCCCCAAGGGCCAGGCTTCCTCTGATCAATCCGGTGAAGTCCATGCGCGATTTCCGATTCTCGTTCAACATTTTCGGTTTCGACTCCCGAGATGCCCTTCTCGACCGATGCCGTCACGGCGAGAGCGCCGGCTACGACACCGTGTTCGCCGCCGACCACCTCGGCGCCCCGGCACCGTTCCCCCTCCTGGTGGCCGTCGCCGGCGCCACCGGACTGCGGGTCGGAACTCTGGTGCTCAACGCACCGTTCTGGAACGCCGCCCTGCTCGCTCGCGAGATCGCGACGACGGACATCCTCACCGACGGAAAGCTCGAGGTCGGTCTCGGTGCCGGGCACATGAAGTGGGAGTTCGACGCCGCGGGTATCGAATGGAGGCCATTCGGCGGCCGAGTCGAGCAGTTGTCGGAGTTGGTCGACGGCCTCCGCACGTTCTTCACCACGGACTTCGACGAGCTACCCGAGGGCCGCACTGTGCCACGACCGTTGCAGCGGCGTGGATTCGGCGGCTCGGGTCCACCCCTGATCATCGGCGGTACCGGGGACCGCGTGCTGCGGATCGCGGCCGCCCACGCCGACATCGTCGGTGTCGCGGGCACATTCCAGATTCCGGGGCGACCCCCCGGCACATTCCGCCTCGCCACCGCGGACGAGGTGGCCGAGCGAATTCGCTTCGTACGGAACCACGCCGGTGCGAGAGCCGAGGGCATCGAGTGGCATCTACTGGTCCAGTTGGTCGTCGAGACGGACGACCGCCGGGCCGCGGCGAACGAGATCGCGGACCGGCTCGGCGGCACCATGTCGGTGGCAGACGTCCTCGGCACCCCGTACGTCCTCGTGGGAACCGTGGAGGAGATGGCCGAGCAACTCCGGAGCCATCGGGAGCGTTACGGCTTCTCGTACGTCACCGTCCACGAACCGTATCTGGAGGTGTTCGCCCCCGTGATCCGTCGACTCCGCGAACAGAGTTGACGGACAACGACTCACGGCGTGTTGATGTACTCCTGGATGGCCTGCTGCGCCTTGGGGTTGCCCTGTCCCATACCGACGATCGCACCGGTGATCGCGCCGATCGGCGTGCCGATGATGCAGCCGGCGAGACTGCCCGGGAACATCGAGACACATCCGACGCCGAGACCGATGAGCGCACCGATCGCGGTGCCGGCCGCTCCCCCGTTGGCCCAGCCGACGCCGAGTTCGTTGAGCATGTTCTCGAGGGCCTTCTGCTTGTCCACCTCGTGCCGACCGGGGATCGCCAGGGCCGGCGTTCCCGTGTTCGGCACGACGGGGTCGGCATGCGCCGTGCCGGCTCCGAGTGTCACCGTCGCTGCGACGAGGACCGATGCTGCCGATTTCTTGATCAAGTTCATCGCGATCCCACCCTGCTGAAGAAGGAAAAACCGGTTCCGACTGTAACCTGCGGCTGCATCATCGGTGGCGAAACCGCGGCATCGGAAGAGTACCGCGGTGAGCGCCCGTCGGCACGGGTGAAAGCCGTCAGTTCACGCGCCGGTTGAACAGTCGTTTCGCCCAGAGGTAGCCGAGCAGCGCGATGCCGGCGCTCCAGCCGACCGCGAGCACTGCGCTGCTGCCGACGGGGCCGCCGAGAAGCAGTCCGCGGATGGTCTCGATGACGGGGCTGAACGGCTGGTACTCGGCGAACCACCGGAGACCGGCCGGCATCGAGTCGGTGGGGACGAACCCACTGCCGAGGAATGGCAGCAATATCAGCACCATCGGGAGGTTGCTCGCCGTTTCGACGCTCTTGGACACCAGCCCGAACGCAACGGACAGCCACGTGAGTGCGAACGTGAACATCGCGAGCACCGCCGTCGCCGCTACCCACTCGCCGAGTCCGGCGGTGGGCCGGAAACCGATGAGCACGGCGACACCGACGACCAGGACGAGGCTGATCAGTGTCTGGATCATGCTGCCGATGACGTGCCCGGTCAGCACGGACACCCGTGCGATGGCCATGGTCCGGAACCGGGCGATGATGCCCTCGGTCATGTCGGTGGCGACCGAGATCGCGGTTCCCTGGGCGGCGCTGGCCACGGTCATCAGGAGGATTCCGGGTGCCACGTAGTCGATGTAGGCGCCGCGTCCGCCGTCGGGATCGCCGAGTCCCGCTCCCAGCGTGCCGCCGAACACGTACACGAAGAGCAGGAGGAGGATGATCGGCATCCCGACGAGGAGCACCGTCACCGACGGGTACCGGACCATGTGCCGGAGGTTGCGTCGCAGCATCGTCGCCGAATCGCTCAGCGCGTAACCCATGGTCGTCATCGCACGCTCTCTTTCCTGGTTGCGGCGCGCTCGGTGAGCGCGAGGAAGACGTCGTCGAGATCGGGTGTGTGGACGGTCAGGTTCTCGACCTCGATCGATGCGTGATCGAGCCGATCGAGCAGCGCGCGCAGCGATTGCACGCTGCCGTCGCCGGGAACCTGCAGGGTGAGCGCTTCCTCGTTCCGGGTCACGTCGCCGAGCAGCCGGGATGCGGCGTCGAGTTCGCGCACCCCGGGCAACGCCAGGGTGATGTGGCCGCCCGGAACGAGCCTCTTCAGCTGTTCGGGGGTTCCCTCCGCGACCAGCCTGCCGCCGTCGAGGAGTGCGATCCGGTCGGCGAGCCGATCTGCTTCCTCCAGGTACTGGGTGGTGAGGAAGATCGTGACCCCGTCGGCGACGAGTTCGCGGATGATCTGCCACATGGCGCGGCGACTGCGCGGATCGAGACCGGTCGTCGGCTCGTCGAGGAAGATGATCCGGGGATCGCCGACGAGGGTCATCGCCAGGTCCAGCCGGCGGCGCATGCCACCGGAGTAACTCCCGGCCGGCTTCGCGCCCGCCTCGACGAGATCGAACCGGGCCAGCAGTTCCGTGGCCCGGGCGCGGCCCGCGTCGCGCCGCAGGTGGTGCAGATCGGCCATCAGCATCAGGTTCTCGCGACCCGTGAGGAGGTTGTCCACCGCGGAGAACTGGCCGGTCACACCGATGGTGGACCGAACCGCGTCGGGCTCGCGGGCGAGATCGTGACCCGCGATCCTCACCTTGCCGCCGTCGGGAGCGATGAGGGTGGACAGAATCTGCACCATGGTGGTCTTGCCTGCGCCGTTGGGTCCGAGGAGCGAGAAGATCGTTCCCTCACCGATGTCGAGGTCGATGCCGTCGAGGACGACTTTGTCGCCGTAGGACTTTCGCAGCCCGGTGGTGGTGATAGCGGACCGGGTGGTGATCGATGCTGTCATCACTCTGCCTTTCGACTGGTCGACTTCGGGGAATCGGGGCGGCGAATCACGATGTCGCCGAAACCGGTACGGGCGCGCACCTCGACCGTGTCGTCCGTCGATTCGGGCCGGTCGACGGAGTCCAGACGGTTCTGGACCTTCCCGAAGGACGTGTGCGCGTCGAGCCGGGCGGCGGTCCCGGAGCGGATGCCGATCTCGATTCGACCGTGACCGGTTTCGAGCGACGCCGCGCCCTGCGTCACCTGCCCGATGCGGATGTCGCCGTTCGCAGTTGCGGCGGCGAGGTCGGCGCGGGCGTCGTCGACGGAGATGTCCCCGTTCGCCGTCTTCACCCGCAGTCCGCCGCCGATCGTGCCGATCCAGTTGTCGCCGTTGGAGTTCTTGATCACGGCGCTGCCGTCGATCGCGCCGACGCGGAGTTTTCCCGACCCCGTGCTCAGGTCCGCATCACCTGCAACGTGGTCCACGGTGACCGTGCCGGCCCCGGTGTGCACGTCGAGCGGGCCCGTGTCGCCGAGTTGGACGTCCCCCGCCGATGTCTTGACGCGGCACGCGCCGAGCCGTCCGGCGCCGCGGAACGTCGCCACCGACGCCTCGCCCTCGAACTCGGAGCCGGTCGGCAGCGCGATGGTGACGTCGACGGAACCGGCCTTGCCGAACAGGCCGAGACCGCGCTGCTTCGGCGCCTTGACCAGCAGTCTCCCTGCGGAGTACTCGACGCGGGTCTGCTCGGCGGCGCGAACGTCCGATTCCCGCGAGCCGTCGCTGGGGCGCACGTCCACGACCGTGTCGTGGCGGTCGCTCGCCGTGATCCGTGCGTCGCCGACGACGAGTTCGACCGTCGCCGAGATCGGCGCCGGGGTGCTGAAAGTGGGCATGGTTGTCCTCCGGAATGTGGTGGTGGCGAATGAAAGGACGGGCCGGTCGGGTCAGCGCACCCAGCCCGTGAAACGGTCATTGCCGCGTGGGGCACGCCGTTCGGAACGATTACTGCCGCCGTCGGACTCCAACCCCGCGGCCGCGGACCGGACGAGCCAGGCGTTCACAGACAGCCCTGCCTCCCGAGCGGCCTCCTCGACGCGGTCCTTGAGGTCTTGCGGGAGACGAAGGTTGATCCGGGTCATGGCGCCGTCTTCCACTTCCGGGATCCGAGGCGGCGACATGTCCGGACCGGATGCGGCCTGCTCCTCGAACAATCGCTCGACCGGCGCGGGAGTGACGACGAACGTGGGCTCACGTCCGCGGAGACGAAGATCCACCGAACCCGGTGCGAGGTCACGGGTGATTTCACTGGCGGCCGCCGACAGCGCGTCGAGTAGCGCGAGCCGGACCCCGGACTCCAGTGGTGCGGTGAGTCGCTCGGCGAGGGCACGGGCGTCGTCTCCCCCGGCCTCGGCGGCTACGGCGAGTTCGTGACGGAGGGATGCGACATAGGGCGTGAGATCCATGGTGCCATCATGGCATCACATTGGCACCATCGCAAGACTCTGCCGAAGATCGATGTGCCACCGTGGTGTCACGGCGGCGCAATCGGTCACCGCGCGCGCAGGTCACGGCAGGAATTCAGGCAGCCCGAACGGCTCGAAGTGCTCCGCACCGATGAACGAGGTCAGCTCCGCGATCTTGGTGCCACGCAGGGTCAGCACCGTGATCGACCAGCGGAGGTGGGTGCCGGCGTCCTCGTCCCACAGATAGAAGGCCACGGCGGGCTGGCCGTTGGCACCGACCGGCAGGTGGCGCCACGAACCGCACCCCGTGAGCGGGACCCGGACCGCGAAATCCGTGACCGCGGCCATACCGCGATACCAGTGCGCCATCGGTGGCATCGACCAGGTGACGTCCTCGGTCAGCAGAGCGACCAGAGCATCGGCATCACCGCGTTCCAACGCGGTGGAGTACCCGGCGACCAGGGCACGCAGATGCGCGTCGTCGATTTCTCGCAAAGTTCGAGACTGGGTCACCGAGGGAATCTTCTCCGCCACGATCGCCCGGGCCCGCTGCAGCGCGCTGTTCACCGACGCCGTCGTCGTGTCCATGGCGGCGGCGATCTCGGCGGCGGAGAACCCCAGGACCTCGAAGAGCAGCAGGGCCGCCCGCTGATTGCCCGGCAGATGTTGCAGTGCCGCAACGAATGCCAGTTCGACGGCCTCGCGCTGCTCGTAGCGGGCGGCCGGCCCCGCCACACCGGCGGCCAGTCCCGCATCGGCGTAGGGACCCAGCCACGCCACTTCGGTGAGCGGGACGTCACCGACGACGGCGCGATCACTGGACGGACCCAGGTCGACGGGCAGGGCCCGCCTACCGCGCGATTCGACCGCGTCCAGGCACGTGCGCGTCGCGACGGTGTACAGCCAGGAGCGCAGTGCGCTGCGGCCTTCGAATTTCGCGAATCCGCGCCACGCCCGCAGCAGAGCGTCCTGCAGGGCGTCGTCGGCATCGTGGCTGGAGCCGAGCATGCGATAGCAGTGGGCGTGCAGTTCCCGGCGCAACGGTCCGACCAGCCGCGTGAACGCGGCGTCGTCTCCGTCCCGTGCTCTGGCCAGGTCGGGATCGCCGGCATCTGCCGGCGCGTGCGGTGTTCGAACGGAGTTGTCGCTCACAGGGGACGATTCTGCCCCACCGGCGACTCACGCACCTGGCATCACCTGGTGGGGGTAGGGGCCGGTGTCGGCGCCAGCGACATCCCGGCGTAGATCTCGTCGAGAACGGTGGGCAGCAACGCGTTCGCGGTGGTTTTACCCTCGGGCGACAGAGTCAGATTCGCCCAGATCACGAGCGCGACGTCGTTGTCCGGGTCGTACCCGATGAACGAGTTGAAGCCCGGCAGCTCACCTCCGTGGTAGTACATCGACGCGTTCGGCCCGAAACGCTGGTAGCTGATCCCGTAACCGTATTGCTGCCCGTCGGGTGCGTCCGGGTCCTCGGGTTGCAGGCTGTCCCGCCATTGTTGCTGGTATTCCGGATTCAACACTTTGCCGGAGACCAGCGCCCGGATCCATGTGGCCAGGTTGTCCGCCGTGGAGATGGCGCCCCCCGCGGCAGTGGCGTAGGACGGATTCTGGTTGGTGTAGTCGAGGGGTTGCAGTGTCCCCGCCCGCGCGGCGGCCTGCATGTCGGCGGGATACGGCTCGTCCACTAGAGCGTAGGCCGATTCGCCGTACATGTAACCGTGCGAATACGGATCCGGGATCGCCGTATCGTCGGCGGCGGGTAACGAGGTCTGGTTCAGCCCGAGCGGCCCGAGCAACCGTTCCTGGAACTGCTCGGCCAGTGGGCGACCGCCGACCTTCTCGGCGATCAGACCCAGCAACGCGTAATTGGTGTTGTTGTATTCGTACGACGTGCCTGGTGGGAAGTTCGGCGGCCGGCTGAACGCGATGTCCAAGACCTCCTGAGGTGTCCAGGCCTTCGCCGGGTCGCTGTCCAAAGTCGCCGCCAACTCGGGCGAACTCGTGTAGTTGTACAGCCCGCTGCGCATCGTCAACAGCTGTGCGATGGTGATGTTCTCGCCGTTGGGCACGTCGGCGACGTAGGTCGACACCGGGTCGCTGAACCGGAGCTTGCCGTCCTGTGCCAGCAGGACCGTCAGGGCCGCCGTCAAGGTCTTGGTGTTCGAGGCGATCCGGAAATGAGTCTGCGCAGCCGGCGGTGTGTCCGCGCCCAGTTCCGTGGTGCCGACCGCCGCGACGAAGTCTCCCTGCGGGGTGCGGAGCTGCACCACCGCGCCGGGGATCATCAGCTCCTCGGCGGCAGCGTCGACCGCAGCCTGGAATGTGGCCGGATCGATGGAATTGAGCGCCGAACCCGAAGCAGTGGTCCCCGTCGCCGTCGTCGCGGCAGGCAGTGAACCGTTCTCCGAGGTCGTCGGCTCGGACGTCGGCGAGCACCCAGCGATCACGAGTGCGCCGCACGCCGCGATCACAACGAGGCGGGTGGCGCGCAGTGTGCGGAACCGACCCACTCCATTTCTCCGGCCCCGCATGTACTCCACCGGGAAATCCCTCATCGTCGCCATCACCGCCTCGGCGCCATGGTTCGAGTACCGCGCCGACGGGCGGCACCAGCTGGCAGGCCTTCTTCGAATCCTAGCCCGGGAGCCCACTCACTCCGTCGCGATCACCGGAACATTTCACTGCGGAAAGACATACTTCTACCTGTATGCGCGAACTGCTTCCCACCGCCGAGGCCGTCCCAGGCAACCGTCCGACACGGAAGGCACATCCATGAGCACGCGACGCAGCATTCACAACACCTCGTTGACCGACGGCGAGATCGTCGAGCAATCCGACATGGGCTCGATCACCCGGGTGACAGCGGACACCTTCCCGATCCTGAAGCGCCTGTCGATCAACCCCGGAGCGATGCGCACCTCGCATTGGCACGCCAACGCCAACGAACTCACCTATTGCCTGTCCGGAACGTCACTTGTCTCCGTGCTCGACACCGGCAGCGTGTTCTCCACCTTCACTGTCGGCGCCGGAGAGATGTTCCACATCGATTCGGGATCGCTGCACCACATCGAGAACATCGGCGACGAGGTCGCGGAATTCTCATCGCCTTCCGGAGCGAGCGCCCCGAGGACTTCGGTGGAGCCGCGTTCGGCGCGATGACCGATGCCGTCCTCGGCAACACCTACGATCTCGACGCCTCCGACTTCACCGCTCTCCGACGCGACACCGCGGACCGCGCCCTGGCGGCGCGAATCGGCGATCCCGTGGTGCCGTCGGCGGCGAAATGGGTTATGTGCGGCGCGGATCGGCGCGGATGACGGTCATGGACCCGGACGGCCCCCTCGACACCTGGTATCTCGAGCAGGGGGACGTGTATTTCATTCCCCGCGCATACCCACACCACATCGAGGTCGCGGGGTCCGACGACATCCATTTTCTGATTTTCTTCGACCAGCCGACGCCCGGTGACATCGGATACCGCGCATCGGTCAGCGCGTACTCCCGCGAAGTCCTCGCCGCCACGTTCGGCACCCACATCGGCGATCTGCCGAATTTCCCGTTCACCCCCGCCGACCCGCTCATCGTCACCCGCAACAACCCGCTCGACGAACGCGGAGAGCGGTAACCCGTCGTACCCGGATTGCCGCCGTTCCCGCTCCGGTTTCAAGAATTTCCCCGAGGGTAATTGGGGTGTATGGGCGCACGAGAGAGGACGACGACACGGTCGACGGCGCTCGCCGACGCTCCCCCGGGTCGACTGCCGCGGAGGCAGCCACTCCCGCCCAGGCGGCCGGCAAGCTCGACATCAGCGTCGGCCGGATCGCGGCACGGCCTTCCCCGGCGGACCGAGACGGCGGCCCGGCCGACGCGTACGGATGCCGGCACCGAATCCGCGACTAAGCCGACGGGGAAGCGTCCCCGGGACACAGGGTTCCCCGCACCGGCCCACACCCGATCCTCCGGCGCCGGCCGCTCGCGCCTGCCCGATCCGGTTCCGCAGGACTTCGGGGACGTCACCGAGTGGCTGAAGGACCAGGTTCGCCACCTCGTGGACGCACTGCGGGACCGCGGCGAGATGGAGGCGCAGAATCTTCGGCAGAAATTCAAGAAATGGTTGGCGTCGCTCGTCCACGAGGTGATACACAGCAACGCCGGGGTCGGCGCCGGACTCGAAGGCATTCGCGCCGCCTTGACGGGTAAGAATCCGGTGTGGGCCGCGATCAAGGCGCTGGTATCCGGCTTGAGCGGAAAGGCCAAGTTCGGCCTTGTTCTCCTTCTGATCGTCGCGCTGCTGCTCGGACCCGTATTACTCGTGGTTCTTCTGCTGGTGCTCCTTGTCGCAGTGATCGTCGCTGCGGTACGAGCCGCCGCCCAGTGACATTTTCCCGCTGTCACAGGGAACGCGTTGCAACTCAACGACTCTCGAAATACGACAACGACGCGTCGATATCGCCACCGCCCGTGTAAATACGCAGAAAGCGTGCTCCGCGGCACGCCGGCCGAACCGACTTTTCTGCCGCTGGTTGAGCGTCGTGCGGCTGGGGTAGTCGGGAGACGGCGCCCCCTTACCGCGCACGGTATTGCGACACATTGCCGAAGTTGGCGAGAGGTGCGCCGGCGACTACTCGGTAAAGGGGTTCGACGATGAAAACCAAAGGTCAGGTGGCGTTGGCCGTCGGCGCGGGGTACATGCTGGGCCGAACACACAGGATGAAAATGGCACTGATGCTGGCGGCTGCGGGTGCGACCGGACGCTTCCCCGGCGGGCCACGCGACTTGTTGGAACGCGGCACGAAGGTGCTCGCGAACTCCCCCGAGTTCGCCAAGATCAGCGATTCGGTTCGACAAGAGCTAGTCAGCGCGGCGAAGGCCGCGGCGGTCACCGCAGCAAGTCAGCGCATCAACCAGCTCAACAACCGGATTCTGTCGGGCGGCGGCGAAGCCGTCAGCGACGTGGGCGACACAGTCGACGACACTGTGGGTGGTGTCGGTAACTCGGTCGGCAAACTCAGCAGTCTCGGAAAACTCGGCCGCAAGCGACGCGGTCGGTCCAAGGACGAGGAGTACGACGAATCCGAAGTCGACGAAGAGCCGGACGAACAGTACGCCGACGAGGACGAGGACTACGAGGAGCCCGAACCCGACGAGGAGGAAGCCGCCGACGAGGAGGCACCCGCTCCACGCAAGCGACCCGCCGCACGTCGACGCGCGTCCAGCACCAACGGCAACTCCCGGCCGTCGAGCAGGTCGCGCAGCGCGAAATCCGACGAGGACGACGAGGAAGCCCCGACCCGCGGCCGCCGGACACGGGCCAAAGCGACGACTGATTCCGCGCCCGTCCGGCGCGGCGGACGGTGAGCACGATGACGAACGCCGCGAACAAACTGCGAGAAGCCGCACCGGGAGACGGGGGCGGATCGTC
This sequence comes from Rhodococcus sp. P4_B6, assembly GCF_056402215.1. Classification (NCBI taxonomy): domain Bacteria; kingdom Bacillati; phylum Actinomycetota; class Actinomycetes; order Mycobacteriales; family Nocardiaceae; genus Rhodococcus; species Rhodococcus sp. P4_B6. The sequence continues at coordinate 59,945 of NZ_JBFUHV010000023.1, forward strand.
GGGTGTGCTGCAGGAGGCACTGCAGAAGCTGGTCGGCACGGTGACGGAGAAGGCGCTCACATCGGTCTCCGACAAGGTGCAGAACGCGTCCGGCAGGCTCACCGATTACGCCGAGGGCGGCGGAGGCGGGCTGCTCGCCGCCGTGACCGGTTCCGAGAAGCTGGCCGAGGGTGAATCACCGATCAAGTCGGCGGTGAGCGGTGGCTGGCAGGGCGCCAAGCAAATGGTCAAGGACACCGCCTCTGACGTCAAGGAGGCCGTCACCGGTGGTGGCGGCAGCAAGGGCAAGAAGCTCAAGTTGACCAACATCGTCGAAACGCTCGATGTCGGGGTCCCGGTCCAGCTCGCCTACAACCAGTGGACCCAGTTCGCCGACTTCCCCTCCTTCATGAAGAAGGTCGAGCGGGTGGAGCAGGAATCGGACGAAAAGCTCGAGTGGAAGGCGCAGGTGTTCCTGTCGCACCGCACGTGGGAAGCGTCGATCATCGAGCAGGTTCCCGATGAGCGGATCGTGTGGCACTCGAAGGGTGCCAAGGGTTATGTCGACGGCGCGGTGACGTTCCACGAGGTGACTCCCGATCTCACCCGCATCGTCCTCATCCTCGAGTATCACCCGAAGGGTCTGTTCGAGAAGACGGGCAACATCTGGCGGGCCCAGGGACGACGAGCGCGACTGGAGTTGAAGCACTTTGGACGCCACGTCATGACGCAGTCCGTTCTCCATCCCGACGAGGTGGTGGGCTGGCGCGGGGAGATCCGGGACGGCGAGGTGGTCGAGCCCGACGAGGAAGAGACGCAGCCGGACGAGTCGGACGAGCTCGACGAAACCGACGAAGCCGAAGGCGAGGAGAGCGAAGACGAGGAGCCCGAGCAGGACGAGTCGGAGCAGGACGAGTCGGAGCAGGAAGAGCCCGAGGAAACCGACGAAGACGAGTCCGAGGAGGAAGAGGAAGAGGAAACACCCCCGCGGGCACGTCGAGGTCGCCCACGCAAGACCGCTGCGGCCGCCGAGGACAAGGCAGCCCCGAAGAGGCGGGGCCGCCCGCGTAAGACTGCCGCCAAGAAATCCGCCGGCTCGCGTCAAGGAGCGCGGCAATGACGGCAATACAACCGGCGGGAGGCGGCGGAGGTGGTGGAGTCAGCGGCGGCCCCAGCTCCAGTAGCCTCGCCGACGTCATCGACACCATCCTCGACAAGGGCCTGGTTATCGATGCCTACGTGCGGGTGTCACTGGTCGGTATCGAACTGCTGACCATCGACGCGCGCGTCGTCGTCGCCAGTGTCGACACCTATCTGCGGTTCGCGGAGGCCGTGAACCGGCTCGAGATCGGCAGTGGCGAGCCGAAGGGTCTGACGGACCTGGTCGGCGACGTCACCGAGGGTGGCGCCAAATCGAAAACCAAGGGTGCGCTCGAGGCCGCGGGTGACAAACTCGGCGACATCCTCGGCGGCGGGCAGGAAGAACCCGAGCGCGAGCGGGTTTCGCGCAAGTCCAGTCGAGGGGACAAGTGATGTCTACGTCAGAAAAGTCCAACGACGCACCCGAGGAGCCGCGGACCAGCGGTGTCTACGTGTACGGCATAGTGCCCGCGGATGTGGAAGCCGAAGAGGACGCGGTCGGCGTGTGTGACGGACCGGTCAGCATCGTCAAGCACGGCGACATCGCGGCGCTCGTCAGCGAGATCTCGGTGGACAGGCCGCTCGGCAAGCCCGAGGACCTTCGAACCCATGCGCACGTGCTGGACGGTACCTCGCGTGTGGCACCGGTGCTCCCGCTTCGTTTCGGGGCGGTCATGACCGATGAGGACGCCGTCGAGAAGGAACTGCTCGAAGCACACGCCGACGAGTTCGCGGCAGCGTTGAAGGAACTCGAGGGTCGAGCGCAGTACGTCGTGAAGGGGCGGTACGTCGAGGAAGCGATCCTCCGGGAAATAATCGAGGAAAACCAACAAGCGGGCGAACTGGTCGACGCGATCCGAAATCAGCCCGAGGAGACCACCCGCGACGCCCGGATGGCGCTGGGCGAGATCGTCAGCAACGGCATCGAGGCCAAGCGGGACGAAGACACGCGCACGGTGGTCGAGGCGCTCGAGTCGCTGTCCGATTCGGTCAACGTGCGGGAACCGACTCACGAGGAGGAGRCCGCGCAGGTGGCCGTGCTCGTCGAGGTCGCCCGGCAGGACGAACTCGAGAAGGCAGTCGGAGACCTGGCCGAACGGTGGGACGGCCGCGTCGAGATGCGCCTGCTCGGACCCCTCGCCGCCTACGACTTCGTGGTGACGCAGAAGCCGGAGGGCTGACCGATGGGCCTGCTGTCGTTCATCGCCACGCTGCCGCTCGCCCCCGTTCGTGGGGTGATCTCGCTTGCCGAGCTGATTCAGCGGCAGGTCGAGGAGGAACTCCACAACCCCGCGAGTGCGCGGCGCGCGCTCGAGGAGTTGGAGGACGCACGCGCGGCGGGCGAGATCTCCGCCGAGGAGGAAGAGCAGGCCCAGCAGGCCATCCTCGACCGCATGACCGGAACGACACGGCCCAGCAGTACGGAGAGGGAGTGATCGGCGATGGCAGAAGAGGAGCCACCTCCGTTGCCGGCACCCGAGATCGCGGAGATCGCAACGCGTGACATTGCGCAATTGACCGGCAAGAAACCCCTGGGTGCCACATCGGTCATGCCGACCGACGACGGCTGGACGGTCGAGGTGGAAGTAGTCGAGGATCGGCGGATCCCGTCGTCGACGGACATGCTCGCGTTGTACGAGGTGGTCGTCGATCTGGATGGAGAACTGTTGTCCTACCGCAGAACCCGCCGCTACATCCGCGGTGTCGGTGACAGCGGGAGCACGCAGTCATGACGATCGCCGGCGGCGGTACGAGCAACCTTCCACAGAGTTCGGGCGGCGGATTCGGCGGCGGGCATCAGTCGACGAATCTCGGCGAGATCCTCGAGCGGGTGCTCGACAAGGGGCTCGTGATCGCCGGAGACATCCAGGTCAACCTGCTCGACATCGAACTGTTGACCATCAAGGTGCGGTTGGTCATCGCCTCGCTGGAGACGGCAAGGGAGGTCGGGATCAACTGGTGGGAGAACGACCCCTGGCTGACCGGCAAGAGCAGCGACCTCGAACTCGAGAATCGAAAGCTCAAGGAGCGGATTGCCGCACTCGAGTCCGACAGGTCGGTCCGCCCTGCCGTCGAGGCCGCCGACACGGTCGAGGTGGAGGCGAGGCGTCAGGAGCGCGACGATGACCGCGGATGACGGTGTCTGGCTCTACAGCATCACGACGGACGGCGTCGGCGATGCGCAACTCGCCGGGGTCACCGGCGTGGCAGGCGAGCCGGTCCGGGCGGTGACGTCGTCGGGTCTGGTCGCGGTGGTGGGGACGGTGAGCCTCGGCGAATTCGGGCAGGAGCCTCTGCAACGCAAACTCGAGGACCTCGACTGGCTCGCCGCAACCGCGAGAGCCCACGACGCCGTGGTGGCGGCCGTGTTGCGCAACGGCCCCACCGTTCCGTTGCGATTGGCGACCCTCTATCTCGACGACGAGCGCGTCCGCCGCCTCCTCACGGAACGACAGGAGGAGTTCGGTGCGACGCTGCGCCGGGTGACCGGTAGGAGCGAATGGGGCGTCAAAGGATACGGCGACGCCAAGACGCTGTCGCAGGACGTGAAGGAGGAGCCGCCCCCGACGGGTGCGGCCGGAAAGGGAACCGCGTATCTACTGCGACGCCGTGCGGAATTGAGCGCGCAGCAGGACGTCGAACGCAAAGCGGCCGGCCACGCGGGAGAAATTCACACCGCGCTCCTGGACCGGGCCGTCGACGGGGTACGCCGGCAAGTCACCGACCCGGTGCTGACCGGCAAGCGGGCCTGGATGATCTTCAACGGCACCTACCTCGTCGACAATGATCGCGTCGAGGGTTTCGCTGCACTCGTCACGGCACTCGACACCCAACGTCCGGGCATCACATTGGAATTGACCGGACCGTGGCCGCCGTATTCGTTCGCCGGGATCGACGGGTGAGCCATGAGTGAGATGGTCCCCGCGGACGACACTCGACGCATCGCGCTCGTCGATCTACTCGACCGGGTGCTGGGCGGCGGTGTCGTCATCACCGGTGAGATCACGCTGTCGCTCGCCGACGTCGACATGGTCCGCATCTCCCTGCGCACGCTCATCGCGTCGGTGAGCGCACTTGTCCCAGATCCGGCCGAGCAGGATTCCACCGATGGCTGAGCCCGAGCCTGTCGATTCGGATGTCCCGAGCGACATCGGTCGCCGGGTATTGCCGCAGCGGATCGACGCGGATCCCGAATCGGTCGAGAAGGGCCTGGTCACCCTCGTGCTGACGATCGTCGAGCTACTGCGGCAGTTGATGGAACGGCAGGCGCTGCGCCGAGTCGAGCACGGCGATCTCAGCGACGACCAGATCGAACGCATCGGGACGACGCTCATGCTGCTCGAGGAGCGCATGGCGGAGCTGCGTGATCATTTCGATCTCACACCCGAGGACCTGAACATCGATCTCGGACCGCTGGGGCCGCTGCTGTCGAACGAATAGGCCGGACCCTGAAAGCGTCGTCGATATCAATGTTTGAGGGCGTTCTTGATCTTCTTTCCGGCGTCCTTGACCTTGTCTCCCATCTGCTTGGCGTTGCCCCTGGCCTGTTCTTTGCTCCCCTCTGCTTCGAGGTGGGCGTTGCCGGTGGCCTTGCCGACCGCCTTCTTGGCGGCGCCCTCGGCGGTTTCGACCTTGTGCCGGATCTTCTTTCCCATGTTCATGACGCTGTCCTGTCCTCTGCGGTCCCTCCCGATTGCCCTGCGCCACCGGTTTCAATCACGCCCCGTGCGGCGTCGCATCCGATCGTGCGATCACCGCCGCAGCAACAGCGCGCTGTCCCCAAACTCGTGCCACAGGTATCCGCGCGCGAGTGCCTCGTCGTAGGCGCGTCGGACGGCCGCCGCGCCCACCACCGATTCGAGCAGCATCAGGTGGGAAGCCCCGGGCGCGTGCCAACCCGTGATCAGCCCGTCCACCACGCGGGCCGGCCGCCCCGCGCTCAGCACCAGGTTCGTCCAGCCCCCGCCCGCCACCGTCAGCCCGTCCGGCGTTGCCCGGGTCTCGAGAGCCCTGGTCACCGTGGTGCCGACCGCGATCACGCGCCCGCCCGCCGCGCGACGATCATTGATCAGCCGCGCCGTGTGCTCCGGCACCTCGTACCGCTCGGGGATCGGCGGCTCCCCGCGCTCGGGCGAGGACACACCCGTGTGCAACAGGATCGGCGCTGTCACCACCCCCGAGGTCGCGAGATCGGTGACGATCGGATGCGTGAACGGCCGCGCGGCGCTGGCCATCTCGGCGCTCCCACCGGTCCGGCCGAAGATCGTCTGGTAGTAGGACAGGGGCCATCGCTCGTGGACGTACGCGTACGTGATCGGACGGCCCGCGGTGGCGAGCAGTTCCGCGGCTACGTCCGTGACGCCGTCGACCGAGGCCCGCCACAGCCGGGTCGAACCACGGGGCCAGGGCTCCTGGAGTGTCGCAACGGCGCCGCGCGACAGCCTGATCCGCGTTCCCTCCGTGACCGAGTCGAGGGCTCCGGATACCGGGCCCGGCGCTCGCACCTCGACCGCCCAGTCGCCACCCTCGAGTTCGGTGGAGAAGTGCACGACCACCGGTCCTACCGTGTCGACGGTGCCGTCCATTGCCGCGGCCAACGTCGCCGACGCGTTCACCACCACCACGTCGCCCGGCCGGAGAAAGCGGGGCAGGTCGTGAAATGTGCTGTGCACCAAGTTGCCCCGGTCGGACACGAGCAGCTTCACCGAGTCCCGCAGCAGGCCCCGCTCCTCCGGCGGGCCGCTCGCCTCCAACCGCTGCGGCAGGACGAACCGGAATTCGGTCACGGAGTCGCTGCCCGACCGGGTCACGACGACACTCCGGTGTTCGCGGCCGCGACGTCGGATGCACGGTACCGGCCGCTGGGCGGTCTCGTGTCGAGCAGCCTCAGCAGGGCCGGGACCACGGTCTCCGGCTCGGGCCGATCCGAGATGTCCTCGCCGGGGAACGCCGCCTGGTGCATCGCGGTGCGCATGTCGCCGGGATCGAACGCGTAGATCGCGAGATCCGGCTCCTCGACCGCCAGTACCGCGGTCGCGTGGTCGAGCGCCGCCTTCGCCGCACCGTAGCCGCCCCAGCCCGCATAGGCCTCGACCGCGGCGTCCGACGAAATGTTGATCACGGTGCCGTCCGCGGCCTTTATCTGCCCGATCAGCGCGCCGATCAGCGCGAGCGGGGCCAGTACGTTCGTCGTGAAGACCTGGGCCAGTGCGTCCTCCGGGTACCGGGTCAGTGCGGGCATGGGGCTGGGGCCGAGCGCGCTGGCGTTGTTGAGGAGCAGGTCCAGTCGCCCCTGCGCCTCGATCACCTCGGCGATACGCTCGCGATGCCGCGGATCCGTCACATCACCGGGGACGGCGGTGATGGTGCTCCCCCGCGAGGCGACCCGATCGAGCGGTTCGACCCGCCTTCCGGTGACGATCACCTCCCAGCCGCGCTCCGCGAGCGCGAGTGCGCTCGCCCGTCCCAATCCTGCCGATCCCCCAGTGATCAGCGCCGTTCTGGTGCCGTTCATCGCGGACTCCTTGCCTCCAGTGACATCTGGCACCATCTTGAAACCTGAAGTCCACTTCATGTCAAGGGCCGCTGTCCTGCGGGGCCGGTCCGGGCGGGGCGCCCGCACCGAGGGGTGGGATTCCGAGGTCGATCGGACGATAATGAGTCCCTACCGTGAGACGAATGCGCCACGTGCCACGACCCGCGCTGAAGCCTGCGAGCCGAACCGGGGCGCCAACAGAATCGAGAGTGACTTCGCATGAACACAGTCGCAGTGCGCTCGGCGATCGCAGCGGCCGCTGCATTCGCCGCCTTCGCCGCACCCGGTATCGCGGCCGCAGCACCGAACCTGCACGGGGATCCGACGACTCCCGGCACCCAGGTTCAGGTGGAGAGCGAGCCGGGCGACTCGAACAGCTACACCTGTGGGGCAGTCGGCGTCGCGGGAGCCGGAGTCGGCTCGAATTCCTCCGGTAGCGCCGGTTCGGTCAACGGCGCCTATTTCGGACCCGGCCCCGTCCAGGGCGGCTGCGTCGGTAGCGACGGGTCGGTCTACTTCCCGACCGGCAACGCCGAGTAACAGCGCGCCGCACGCGATATCTAGATCCGCGTGACGGTCGCGAGCCAGGCCGGTGCGCCGTCGTCGTGGAATCGCGTGTGAATCCGGTCCGGTTGGATGGCTGTGATGGTCCATCCGGCGCCGGGGTTGAACGCTGCTCTCAACTCCTCCCGGCTGACGGGGTGCGGGCCGGCATCGGGTCCGTCATCACTGAAGCACAGCACATACAGGATCCCGTCGGGTTCGGTCACCGAGGCCAGACTCGCCACGTAGCCCGGCCACTCGCCGGCGTCGAAGGTGTGGAACAGTCCGCAGTCCAGCACTGTCGCGAACCGGCGTCCCAGCGTCTCCAGCCGGAGTGCGTCGGCCGCGGCGAACTCTATCTCGATCCGACGATCCTCGGCCTTTGCCCTAGCGATCGCCAGCGCCGTCTCTGCCACATCCACGCCCACAACCGACAGTCCCAGCACGGCGAGGTGAAGTGCGTTTTCGCCGGTTCCGCAGCCCGCGTCGAGGACCGCTCCGGCGAATCCGCCCTCGGATGCCACCCGCACGATCGCCGGCTGGGGCCCGTCGATATCCCAGGGCGCACGGCCCTCGTGGTACGACGCATCCCAGGGCAGCCCCGACATCCGCTCGTGGCTGGTCGGTTCCCGACCGCCGAACGGATCGTCGGCTGGAGGTCCTGATCGCTCCGACACCACCGCCCCCTTCCTGCACCCGATCGCGCCAACCCATCGTGACACGGCAATGCGTGACACTCGGCCGGTTCCTCGTACACGCGATCCGCTCATTCGCCAYCGTCGCACGCCGTCACATTCCTCACAAGGTCACGGCCCGCACCCGGAGGTTCGGGTGCGGGCCGTGCACGAAGGGATGAACGAACCGCACCTTCGGCGTCTGGGTCAGAACGTTCCTACCGATACGGTCCGACGACCCCCTTGATGCTGATCTGAACTCGAGTTGTTCGGTGAAGGGTGAGATCCAGCCGTCAGGTCTGCGTAAGCATTTGGGCGGCGGTCGCGGAACAGGCCCCAACTCGCTCGCTGAGTGCGCAGCTGCTCCAAATCGTATTCGTGAAGGATGACGCCCTCGCCGTCGCCGCTGAGTTCCTCGACGACTTCTCCCCGTTGATTTGTCATGAAGGATTGTCCGAAGAAGTCGATGTGCGTGGAACCCTGGCTTTCGCAGCCAACCCGATTTGCGGCCACTACGGGCATCATGTTCGCGGCAGCGTGTCCGCGTTGCACGTTCTGCCAATGGGCGTGTCGCAGAGCAGTGTCCTGCAGGTCTCCCGGTTCCGTGGCGTGTTCACCGTGACCGTCATCGGCGATGGGACTCGATCCGATTGCCGTGGGGAAGAGCAGGATCTCTGCGCCCTGCAACGCCATGATCCGTGCCGATTCGACGAACCACTGATCCCAGCAGATGCCGACGCCGATGGTGGCGTAACGCGTGCGCCACACCGACAAGCCGGTGTCGCCGGGATTGAAGTAGAACTTCTCGTGATATCCGGGACCTTCCGGTATGTGAGTTTTCCGGTACGTTCCGAGCTTCCTGCCGTCGGCGTCGATGATGGTGACGCTGTTGAAGTACTTCTGGCCGTCACGTTCGAATGTGCTCACAGGGAGGACGATCTGCAGTTCATGGGCGAGGTGACGGCACAGTTCGACGGCCGGATTCTCGTCGATGGGCACAGCGAGGGCGAAGTACTCGTCGCCGAGGGTCTGGCAGAAGTACGGCGTTTCGAACAGCTCAGGGAGGGCTACGATCTGAGCACCCGAGTCGGCTGCGTGGCGCACGAGCCGTTCGGCCGTCTCGAGGTTCGTGTGCGGGTCCCAGGTGCAGGCGAACTGGGTGGCCGCCACGGTCACCGACCGTGGGTTCGTTGCGAGGGTGTGTCTCATTGGGCGTTGCCTTCTACTGGTGGGTGTACTGGCTGGTGGTGTCGGAATCGGATTCGGTGTCGGGGCTCGACCGGCTTTCGGGGTCCGGATCGGCCTTCGATTCGCTCAATCGGTCGAACAGCTGGCCGACTCGGTTGCGTTCGGTATCGTTCATCGGCGCCGAGTAAGTCACCGCCACATAGACGGCAGCGTTGACGGCCAAGGCTGCGACGCCGGAGGTCAGGCCCCCGAGCCATGGGATCGACACCGGGTAGAGCCACTGCAGCACGGCTGCCGTAGCGAAGCCACTCGACATCGCGGAGACTGCCGCGGCTGCAGTGCCTTTCCTCCAGAAGATGCCCAGGAACAGGGTCGGGGCGAGTTGGCAGATGCCCTGGTATGAGATGAGAGCGAGGGTGATCAGTCCGGAGGAGATACCGACGGTGGCGGAAGCGCCGAGGGCCGCCAACAGCGTCAGCACCCCCACCGCGATGCGTCCGATCCTTGGATCGGTGACCCGAACCCCCTTGGCGACACCGATGATATCGTTCGCGGTCTGAGTGCCGAGCGCCTGGAGGTTGGCGCCGACATTGCCCATGGTGGCCGCGACCACGCAAATGCCGGCGACGGTGATCAAGCCGATGCCGCCGACACCGGCGGCGATGAACCATACATCGTCGGGTGCCTCCGCGACACCGGGGACGCTGGACGCTGCGATCGCCATCAGGGTCAGTGCCGCCCCGAAGATCAGCAGGACCGGCGCCGCCTGTACCGCCGAACGTTTGATCGTCGCGGCGCTTCTCGCAGTGAAGAGTCGAACAAAGATGTCCGGCCAACACCACCCTCCGAGCGCACCGGTCAGTATCAGCGACGAAAGGTACAAAGGCCCCAAGGCGCTCCCCGGACCCGGCAACTCGAAGTGGGTCGGGTCGACGTCACCGAATCCGTGGCCGTTACTGACCAGCCAGGTGAGCAGGCCGAGAATGACGAGGGTGCCGACGAAGTAGGCGACGATTCCCTGCACCATGTCGCTGATGATCACACCGCGCATCCCGAATCGGATTGTCCAGATCTGTCGCAGCCCGATCACCATGATCCCGATCAGAACGGCGGTCGCTCCGCCGATTCGCCCGAACGACAGGTACTGGAACACCAGTGCCAGCGACTGCATCCCCAGAACGATCCACGGGAAGGATGCAGCGATGCCGATCAGCGCTGCGACCACCCGCACGGCTCGTGAGTTGTAGCGGGCGCCGAGGAGATCCGCCTGAGTTCGCAGGTCGTACCGCTTACCCCAATCGTGCACGGGTTTGGCGAGGAAGAACATCAGCACGACGGCGAGCAGCGAATAGATCAGTGAGTAGAAGCCGATGACCCCCGCGCCCGCCGCGAGACCTGCAAACGAGATGAACATCGTTCCGGGCAGCCAGGTGTTGAGGAACGCCATCGTTCCGAAGAACGATCCGAACGAGCGTCCTGCCGTCGCGTATTCGCTGAACGTCGCGTCTTTCCGCTTGGTCAGCTCCAACGCGGCAACGACGATCAGGAAGAAGACGGCGACGCTGCCATATCCGACGAGCATGTTCATCGACGATCACCGGGGTCCGAGTCGAGGGCGAACATTACGAGCAGGCTCAGGGTGATGGACACACCGGCTGCGAGGAAGTACCCCATCGACAGCAAGGCGGTGCCGTTGCCGGCAAGCCAATGCAGCGGCGGCGCCAAGCCGACGGCCAAATCGAGCATCAGCAGCCCCGCGATGACAGGGGAACGCCACCTACTCGCGGGCGAGCGGGTCGAATGTGTCATGTGCAAACTCCGAGGTAGAGCCGCCGAAGGCGGATGCCGGAACGTTCCGGCACGCATTAATYGTGCTCGTACCCATGTCACATGTCAAGAGGTGTTACCGAGGTTTCCCGAATCGCTGGGTCGGTAGGATCGGGGCATGCCCACAGTGACGATCGTCGATCTGGCTCGCGAACTCGGCCTGTCGAAGACGACGGTGTCCGATGCATTGGTCGGATCCGGGCGGGTGTCGGAGGCGACTCGCCAGCGGGTGATGACGGCCGCGCAATCGATGGGGTACGTGTCGAATCGGGCAGCCCGGTCTTTGCGTCGGCGAAGCACCGGGGCTTTCGGGTTGTATATCCCGTCCGAGGTTCGAGGATTGTCCTTCTACATGCATTTCGCTTTCGGGGCGGCGGACGCGGCGGCGGCGGTGGGGCGAGATCTCACACTGCACACGCGAACGTCCGAACATTTTCAGGTCGACGGCGCGGTCGTCATCGATGCCCTGGACGAGGATCCGGTGGTCGAGAGAATGCTCAGCGCATCGATCCCGATAGTCTTTGCCGGGCGAAGCGGCCCACTGCCCACGGAGCCGCAGGGAACGATCGAGATCGACCATGCCGCGGTCGTCGATTTCGTTCTTGGGCAACTCGAGTCAACGGGAACGCGGCGTCCAGGATATATCGGCTTGGAGTCGTTCCACGGCCCCAGGTGGGCGGCGGACTCGGCGCGCAGCTTTGAACAGTGGTGCCTGCGAGAGCGCCTCGAGCCGCTTGTGTTCAGTCTGCCAGCCGACCCGAGCGAGGCCGAGTTGTTCGCCGTTCTCGAGAGGTTGGTCGGCGAATGTGAAGTCGACGCAATTGTTTTCGGACCTCAAGGATTGGCAGCTCGCGCCGTGCCGATGCTGCACGCGCTGGGGAAGGCGCCCGACGCCGACAGCGAGAACGGTTTTCGGGTGGCATCCCTTGCAGGTGACCCGGTCAGCGAGTTGGGAAGTTCGCAGATATTCGCAGTGGATCTTGCTCCTCGCAGTTTCGGCCGAGAGGCCATGGAGCTCCTCGTCGAGCTGTCCACCTCACTGCCGGCCGCGCCGCTACACCGATATCATTCGGCGAACCTGTCACGCACGTCTCCCTCGTCTGTGCAGTAATGGAATCAGGCCCTCCCCACTTACTTGCCCTCGAACTCCTCGCTCAGAGCTCGAGCAATCGCTGGAAGAACTCGCGATAGCGCTTCAGCGCAAGACGAAGGTCCTCCGTCGAGCCCTCTTCACCTCGGGCCCACTGCTCCTCGAGCCGCGAACGCGCCTCCGAGAACCCGGTCGTGATCCGGTCGACGACGTCCGACACGAGACCGTCCGCCTTCTGCACGCACTCTCGGGGATCGTCGACGAAACCCGCCTGAACCTCGTCCCAGCGCAAGCGAAGAACCGAAAGTTCGTCCTCGGCGAACAGTGTCTGCCCGACCGGCGTGTCGGCGTCCTGTGCGGACGGTCGAGCCTCCTCGGCCGACGCGGGTCGGGCCTCGCCCGCCGAGTCCGGGAGCTCCGTCGGCCGCTGGGCACCCTCGGCCGGCGCGGCGGCAACCTCGGGGGCAGATTCGGTTGTTCCGGTGGGTGATCCGGTTCCCTCGACCGCCGAGGCGGGGTTCTCGGTGGACGTTTCACTGCGCCCGGCCGGGCTGGTGCCCTCGGGTTGCCGGTCTGGGGTTGTCATGCGCGCGTCTCCTTCGACTCGTCCTTGTTCGGCTCGTCTTTGCTCTCATCCGTCTCGAGCAACTTCTCGAAAAGTTCGCGGTAGTGCACGAACGCCTCCCGCTGTTGCTCTGTACCGATGTCGCCCTGCTCTTGCGCGAGATAGATCCCGTGCGCCGCGCGGTAGTTCTCGACGACCTTCGGGTGGTCTACCGAAATGTCGGCCGCGCGCTGATCGAAGTCGTCGATCGGGTAACCACGTTCGCGCATGACGTGTATCACGAGCCGGTCCGCAGCGGCGACCGCGCTCGACGGGTTGTCGACGAACTCGATCTGAACCGTCCGCCAGGAATCGGTGTACTTCGCGCGCGCCTCGGGTGGCAGCGGGACGATGTCGAGCTTCTCCCGCTTTCGTTCGCGGGCGGCGAGCTCCTTCTCGGCGGCGCCTTGGTCGCCCGCCTCACCGACCGTCCGCTCGTATTCGGGGCCGAACCGCCCTTTCAGCCGTTCCGTCCTCTTGCGACTGCTGATCGAGCGGGACGCGATGATCGCCAGCACCGCGATCACGACGAGCACCGCGATCAAGATCCATCCCCAAACAGGCATTTCCTCAAACCTCCTCGTCCCTCGACCGTGTACCCCGATGGCTCATTCGAAAACGGCGCCACCACTGCGGACCCTTGCGTCCGCGCACACCGGTGGATTGTTCGAATGTCTTAACATAGACTCATGGCATGACCGTAAAGATTGGAATTGCCGGGTACGGCCTGGGTGGCCGGTATTTCCACGCGCCGTTCATCGAGGCGGCGGAGGGAATCACACTGGGCGGCATCGTGACCCGCTCCCCCGACCGCGTCGCCCAGGCTACCGCCGACTTCCCCGGAGTGCCGGTGTTCCCGAGCCTGGGCGAGCTCATCGATTCCGGCGTCGATGCCGTCACCATCACCACCCCACCGCAGACGCGACGCGAACTCGTGCTCGAGGCGGTCGGGCGGGGTGTGCACGTGGTCGCGGACAAGCCGTTCGCACCGGATGTCGCGACGGCCTCCGAGTTGATCGCCGCCGGCGACGAAGCCGGGGTGCTGCTCAGCGTTTTTCACAACCGTCGCTACGACGCCGATATCCGCACGCTGAAGTCGGTGTTGCCGCGGCTCGGCGACATCTGGCGTGTCGAGTCGCATTTCGACCTGGACGGTGCCGACACCCTCGAAGCGGGCCCGACCGGTGGGCTGTTGCGGGACATCGGCGCACACGTCGTCGACCAGATGCTGTGGTTGCTCGGTCCGGCCGAGCGGGTGGACGCACATCTCGATTACGTCGACCGGCCGGAGGGACGCACCGACGCCGGCTTCGTCGTCAACATCACCCACCGCAGCGGCGTCTATTCGACCGTCTCGTCGACCAAGGTCAACCATCTCGAGGGACGGCGGCTGCGCGCGTTCGGCAGTGCCGGCAGCTATGTGGCGGACGGCACGGACGTTCAGGCGCAGGCGCTGTTCGCGGGGAGTCGGCCCGTCGACGATCCGACCGGGTGGGGTCTCGAACGACCGGAACGGTGGGGTGTCCTTCACACGGCGCGAGGACCGGAAACGATCCCGTCGCAGCGGGGTGCGTATCAGGACTATTACACCGAGTTCGCGGCGGCAGTGGCCGGCGCCGGCCCGCAGCCGGTTCCGGCGCGCACCGCACTCGGCACCATCGCGGTGCTGGCGGCGGCACGTGAGGCCGCCGAGACCGGCCGCACGGTCGCCGTGCCGCCCGTCGACTGACGGGCGACTACTGCCGCTGCACCGCCGCGGTGCACCATGCTCACGGGGCGAGGCACTCCTCCACGAAAACCAACTGCCGCAGTACGTACGCACGTGCCCCATGGTGCAGTTCGATCGAGTGCCCCGCTCGGGTCCACCGAGTCTTGCCGCCGGAGGTGCCGCCTCCGGCGCGACCGCCCGCGACGACGGCGTCGAATCCGTGTTGCCGGAGGATGACGTGACCGGCCGCCATATCGAGCAGCGCCCGCTCGTGCAGCAGCGTCAGATCGTTGCCCGTGGTGCGAGCGCCCTGCGTCCACACTACGCATCCGCAAGCGAGGAACTCGGAAACGAGCACGTGAGCGATGCGCGAGTCTTCTAGGCCTGCAACGGAGCTGCACCAGACGGCGTGACGGCATCCGGTGGCTCGCCGGTCGATGACGATGTCCTGATCGGCGGTGATGCGGAATTTGGGGCCCACCGTGTCGACTGTGATTGCCGGGTCCTGTATTGCGACGTCGGTGAGCCGACGTTCTCCGGAACTCGAGGACCTCGGCTCAGCATGCCGAGGAGAGGAATTCGGCGACAGCCGTGTTGACCGGATCCGGTCGCTCCATGTTCGTTGCGTGTCCCGCACGCGGGACAACGATCGACGCCCCCTTCGGCGACAGTGCCGCGGCCGCCTCCGCGTGTGCCGACGGCCAGAATTCGCTCTCGGAACCGGCGACGAAAAGCACCGGAAGATCACTCGAGCGGATTGCCGGACGCCAATCGCGTTTCGCGTGGTCGTTCAACAAGGCGAGTTCCGGTTGCGACAGTTTCCAGTCGACGCGGCCCATCGCGGCGATGAAACGGACCAGCCGCATCCCGCGCTTCCAGATCGGGGTGCCGTGGCCGGTCGAGGGAATTCCGTCCTCGAAGAACGTGTCCACCCCGTCCCCGTCGTAACCGTAGAACCCGTATTCCCAGTCCGGTGTGTTGAGCATCCTCGGTGTCTGGTCGACCACGACCGCGGCGCGAAGCCGCCCCGTGCCGTACGTGTCGACATACGACCAGATCGTGTTCCCGCCCATCGAGCCCCCGATCATCGCCGCATCCCGGAGGTCGAGTTCGTCGAGGAGCGCGTGCACGTGGTCGGCCCGTGTCTGCATCGTCGTTCCGTGCGGCATGGCCGGAGCAGTCCCGTGGCCCGGCAGATCCACGGCGACGACGCGGTGGCCGGCCCGGATCAGCGACGGGATCTGATAGCGCCACGAGGTGGCGGGCGCTTTGAACCCTGCCAGCAAGATCACGTTCGACGAGGACCGGCCGCCGTCACCGTGCACGGTGTAGTCGATTCGAGCTTCGCCGGATTCGATGGATGGCACCTTTTCTCCCGTCGCCCTCCTGCCAGGTGGCACGGTGTCCGCCTGCGTCACTGCGACGGTAGTACAGCGCGAGGGAGCAATCCATGGAGAACTTCTCCATGGCACAAGCATTCCTGTGTGGAGTTCAGCCCGGCTTTGTGGGAGGGCCACGTTGGCGGAATTCGTCGACCACCGGGTGTAACGTTTCGGGCCCTCACGGACACCATTCGTGTAGCTGTGGACGTCGGGTCCACGCATTCGGACAGGACACTTGAAAATGCACACCTCACTTCCCCACGAGGCTTCGCACGCGTCGAATCGTTCGGGCGCAGTGAACACTCCCCGTCGAGTCCCGCTGCGGAACCGGCTCGTCACGGTCGTTGCCACCGCCGCACTCGCGGTCATCCCTGTCGGGGCGGCCACCGCCGTCGCGGCGGCGACCGAACTCCCCGCAACGACGGTCTCCGCGCCGACCATTCCCGGCGACCGCGGCGACAACGGTGACGGCCCCCGCCATGATCGGCAACGCGATCAACGGCAAGAGCGCAGGGACCAGGGCATGACGCTCGACGAACTCCTCGTCGGCTGGAACAGCAGCCAGATTCATCAGATGTGACGACGCACGGCATCCGGTTTTCGCTCGTACCGCGATCGGGCGACGGCGTATGCCGTGCGCAGTAACTCGCGGGTGAGTTGACTGGTGCGTGTGCCGGGATTCACGACGGCCAGCCAGGAGCCGTAGACGGGATGGGCGATGACCGTGTCGGGCGCGCCGGYGTCGACGTCGGCGGACCCTTGTTCTCGAGGTGCGTGACCGAGCGCCACGATGAACGCCTCCCTCCCGGCGTGGATATTTACTCGGAATGCCCCCGCACGGTCGAGCCGCGAATCTTCGTCACTCGGATAGTTCTTCGTGACGATCGTGGCGAACGGCTGGGTCGTCGTCGGTACGACCCCATCCGGTGAGTAGTAGAAGAAGGTGTCGCCCCAGCTGATCTCCGGCGAGCCGTCCCCCGGGACCGGCCTGAGGGTGAGGACGTCGTCGAGTCCTTCCACGAAGTCGATGATGTCGTCTATCGTCATGGTTCCAGCGTTTCATTGAGGTCCTTGTGGAGACTCTGTAGTGCATCTACTGGAGAAACAGGGGGTCGAGTCTCCACATGCAGAATTTCCGAACCGTGGACGTGGCCCGCCGTGCGGGGTGCTCCGTCCAGCAGATCCGCAACCTCGAACGCGACGGTGTGCTGCCTCCCGCCACCCGCACCGCCACCGGATACCGGATCTACACCGAGGTGCATCTGCAGTCCGCGCTGGCCTATCGAGAACTCGCCGTCGCCGCCGGTCCGGTCGACGCCAAAAGGATCGTGCGCAGCGTGCACACGTGCCCGGCCTCGACGACGGTTGCTCTCCTCGACGCCGCACACGCCCGACTCCACGTCGAACGCGCCGAACTCGCGCTGGCGAAGAAGGCCGCCGCGGTGATCTCCACCGAGCCGATCGAGGACGTCCGGGCATCCGACTGGATGAGTGTGGCCGAACTCGCCGCCGCGCTCGGCGTCCGCTCGTCCACGTTGCGACACTGGGACGCAGAGGGACTCGTCATCCCCGATCGGAACGCACCCACGGGAGCGCGCCGATACTCCCCGTCCCAGGTCCGCGATGCCCGCATCGTGCATCAGTTGCGCAAAGCCGGTTACCGCATCGCACCCCTCTGCGCTGTGATGGCACAACTGCGGCACCCACCCGGATCGGGCGACGTCGGCGCCGCACTCGCCGTCCGTGACGAGACCCTCACGACCCGCTCCAGAGCCTTGGTCGACGCCACCGCCGCGCTCGCCGGGCTTCTGCCGCCCCACAGTGTCAGTCCGCGCGCGACAGCACCGCCACCAGAAAATCGGAGTCGTCGGTGAACGGACGCAGATCCCACGTCGAGAGCAGCAGATCCACCCTCAGACCGTTGGCTGCGGCGTCCGCGAGGAATTGCGGGAACTCGTAGCCCCGGTCGGCGCCGAACCCGACGATCACCCGGCCGGTCGGGGCGAGGTGAGCGGCGAATCCCGCCAGCACCGACTCCCGTGTCGACGGCGCCAGGAAGGTCATCACGTTGCCCGCACACGCGATCACGTCGAAATCGGCCGCGACGCCGCGGGAGGGCAGATCCAACTCCGCGAGGTCGCCGACCAGCCACGTCGGGCCGGGGTGATCCTCCTCCGCGACGCCGATCAGCACCGGATCGACATCGACCCCGACCACGACATGACCTGCATCGTGCAGATAACCACCGAGCCGGCCCAGTCCGCACCCCGCATCGAGAACCCGGCCGCCACGGCCCAGCATCGCATCGACCAGCCGGGCCTCGCCGACGATGTCCTGGCCCTTCGCCTCCATCGCCCGGAACCGTTCGACATACCACGTCGAATGACCCGGGTCGGCCGCGGTGATCTCCTCCCACCTGCTGGGAGTGCGTCCACTGGGGGGGCGCTCGCTCATTGTCGATTCCTCCTCGATCCGGCCCGTTCGGCGGGCCAGTGCCACCGTAGCGAACCCGGTTCGCGCGAAAGGTCTCGGTCAACGGGACGCCGGGGCCCACCCGGCAAGGTCTCCGGGGAGAATCGAGCGATGAGCGAGTCTCTACCCGAACGCGTCCAGATCAGCGACCGCCTGCACACCGTGGCAACCCTGCTCGACACGAAGGACTGGCCGGGGTTCGCCGCGACCCTCACCGAGGACACCGTGGCCTACGGTCGGACCAGGCCCGCTGACGTGGTCGCGCGTGTCCGCTCCCACCTCGACGTCTGCGGCGCCACCCAGCACCTGCTCGGCAACATCCGCATCGACCTCGACGGCGACACGGCACGCACGACGTCCTATTTCCGGGCCTTTCACGTCGGCCTCGGCGACCGTGCCGGCGCGACGTACGAATGCCTCGGCGAATACCGGGACGAGTGGCGGCGCGGCCCGTCGGGCTGGTTGCTGTCCGGGCGGGAGATCGATGTGCGCGCCGAGATCGGCGACCGGAGTGTCATCGCGCCCCGCTGACCAGTCGTATGGCTCAGTCGTGCTCCCGGCACACTGTGGAGGCCGGATCCGGTGCGCAGATCTGCTGCCAGGTGTAGAAGCCGGAGTTGACCACCACGTGGAGGTTGTCCTTCGTGATGTTCTGGACGGGCAGGAACACCGTCGGCACCGCCATGTACTGGTTGTCGATCGTGCCGTTGATCATGTCCTCGGGCACGCCGTCGCCGTGGAGAATCGACGTGGTCAGCTGCGCGGCGACCTTCGCCTGGTCGGACAGGTTCTTGAAGATCGTGTTGTCGAGGGAGCCCTGTGCGATGAGTTGCAGGGCAGCGAGATTGGCGTCCTGTCCCCCGGTGACGGGAATCCGACCGGCGAGCCCGCGGCCGGCAAGGGCGGCGACGATTCCGCCTGCCAGGTCGTCGTTCATGGTGACGAACAGGTCGATGTCGTTGTTCTCCCGGGTCAGGCATTCGTCCGCGAACGCTTGACCTTCGGCCGGGTCCCAGTCGTCGATCGTGGTCTCGCAGACCACGCGGATCTTGCCGCTGTCGATGAGGGGCTGCAGATACTCGTTCTGGCCGAGCTGAAACTGGCGGGTTCCGTATTCACCCAGATTGCCCTGCACCCTGGCGATTTTCAGACCGTCACCGGGCATCGCGGCGATCAGATCCGCGGCGCGACTTCCCTGTCGTCGGCCGACCTCGAGTGGATCGAAGATCACCTGGACCTCCGCCGGTCCGCCGACCGCGTCGTGGTCGTAGAGCACCACCGGAACGTTCGCGTCGGCAGCGGCGGTCAATGCTCCCCCCGAAAATCTCGCGTCCGCGGAGATCAGCACGAGCACCGACGCGCCGTCCGCGATCGCCGACTCGACCTGACTCTGCTGCCGGCCGGGATCGCCCTCGGCGTTGCGGACCGTCACGGTCGCCTTCGGCGCGAACAGTTCGAGGAAGTCGGTGAACAAGGGTTCGTCTCGCTCCATGAACCGGGTCGTCGTGGTGTTCGGCAGAAAAAAATACACCTTCTTCGCGCCGTCGTCGCCGGGCGGCGGGGCCGCGCACGCCCCGAGCACCATCGCGGCGACCGAGGCTGCGACACCGAACGCGCGCACCCTTGCGTTCACGATGCTTGTCTTCATGAGTCGAGAACCTCCAGCCTGATCATGCCTGGTTCGGACATACCCGCGGGCGAGGACGGCTACGCGCGCTCGTCGATGCTTTCGGTGTTTTCCGGCACCGATCGGCGCACACTGAGGGCAGGGATGAGGAGGAGAGGGTGTTCGACCAGGACCGCGGCACCGTATCCAGCGAAGAGCGTGACACTTCGCCGGCGGACGAGCACCTCCTGAAAGAATCCCTGCTCGTCGAACCCGACATCCGCCGACGCCCGTGGCGCGAATTCCTGGAGTCGACGCCCGGGCGCCTTTCCGTCCTCGCTGTCGTCCTCGTCGCGGTGGCGCTGACGGCCGGTGTCGTGACGTCCGCCGTGATCGGTGCACGACAGCAGCGAATGGAAACCCTTCGCGCCCATACCGAACCGCTGGCAGACTCCGCGCAGAACCTCTTCAGCTCCCTGTCGATCGCCGACGCCGCCGCGACGTCGTCGTTCATCGCGGGCGCCATCGAACCGCTCGCGGTCCGCGACCGGTACAACCAGGCGATCGGCGACGCGTCGAACGCACTCGTCACCGCTTCGTACGGCGTCACCTCCGGTGATGTGGACTCGCTGCGCCTGCTCACCGAGATGTCGCGGCACCTCGCCGTCTACACGGACCTCGTAGCGACCGCACGGTCCAACGACTCCGCGGGAAATCCGGTCGGGGTGGCGTACCTGGGAACCGCGTCAGCCCTGATGCAGGACACCATCCTGCCGCTGGCCGAACGCCTCTACAACGATCAGGCCGGCGCGGTCGCCGACACCCAGTCCCACACCGCGCGACTGCCCGTCACCGCCATCGTGGTTGCGTCGGCGGGGGTCGTCGTCCTCGCCGTCGCGCACGTGTACGTGGCGCATCGAAGTCGCCGTCGGGTCAATCCGGGGCTTGCGTGCGCGACGGTCCTGCTCACTGCGCTCGTCGTGTGGATCGTGGTCGCGGGGCTGTTGTCGACGTCGGCGAGCGAACGCGCGCGGATCGACGGCGCCGAGCCTCTCGCGGCGGTCACGAAGGCGCGGATCCTCGCGCAGCAGGCACGCGCCGACGAGACGCTCGGACTGCTCCGGCCGGGGTTCGATCCGGCGGGCAGCGACTACACCCGGCACACGGACGCCCTGACCGCGATTCTGAGCTCGGACGCATCACCGGACGCCGTCGACGTGCCGGCGATCGACGATGCGTCCGCTGCGTTCGAGGGATGGCGGAGCGCGCACCGGGATTTGCTGCGCAAGCTTGCGGACGGCGACTACCAGGGTGCGGCGGACGTCGCGGTCGGCCCGGGATCGACGGCGTCGACGGCCCAGTTCCGGGCCCTCGACGAATCGCTCGAAGATGCCATCATCGCGCTGCGTGCCGAGGAACTCGACGCGATGCGTGAGTCGTACCGGACGATGGCGGCGCTCGCCGTGGGTGCCGTCGTGCTCGCCGTTTCCGCGGCACTCGCCGTGATCGCGGGGATCGAGCCCAGAGTGAGTGAGTATCACTGATGGTGCGACCTTTCCGCGCACGGCGACCGGGGCTCACTCGGCTGCTCGGCAGCCTCGCGTTCGAAACTGTGCTGATCGCCGGTTGCGGGGCACCCGATGCACCCACCCCGATGTTCTCCGGGGACTTCACGGAGTTTCCCGTGTCCGTCGGCGCCCGGATCATCGAACCGTCCGAATCGCCGCCACCCGCCGCGGAGCCGTCGTCCTGCGCACCAACGGCGAGCCTCCGTCCGGGGATCGCCGGCGTCGGCGGCACTCTCGACGAGATCCGGGCCCGCGGAACCCTGGTCGTCGCCGTCGATCAGAACACCAACCTGTTCAGCTTCCGCGATCCGACTACCGGCACCCTCACCGGCTTCGGCGTCGACCTCGCGAGGGAGGTCGCCCGCGACCTACTCGGCGACCCCAGCAAGGTCGAATTCCGGCCGCTCGGTTCCGACGACGGCGCCGACATGCTCGCGCACCGGGACGCGGACCTGATTGTGCGCCCAGTGGCACTGCCCTGTGAGAGCCCCCCGGATCTGGCCTTCTCCACGGTGTACCTCGAGACGCCCCGTCGGCTCGTCGTGCGGGACGGATCCGGGATATCCGAACCCGCGGACCTGGCACGGCGACGGGTCTGCACGCACGACGATCCGGCCTCGATATCGGCGCTGTCGCGGATCGCCCCCAAAGCCACGATCCTTGCCGTACCCGACTGGGACGACTGCCTCATGGCCATCCAGCAACGGCAGGTCGACGCCGTCGTGGGTGCTGCCCTCCTCGCCGGCCTCGTCGCCCAGGATCCGAATCTCGACATCGTCGGTCCCGACTCCGATTCCGCCCGGTACGCCATCGCCCTCGCGCCCGGCAACGACGACCTCGTCCGGTTCGTCAACGGCACCTTGGAGCGACTGCGCACAGACGGAACCTGGACTGCCCTCTACGATCGCTGGTTGTCGCCGCTCGGCCCGGCACCCGCACCGCCGTCCCCGGAGTACCGGGACTGATCACCTCGCGTAGCCGCAATTTAGCGGGCCACCTCGGGATCATCGTCGGCAACGGTCCGCGGAAGGCCGGTCCCCATCGGGTCGAGCAGGGCGGTCGTGCGGGCACCCCATCGCTCGTGCGCCGACTGACGGGTCATTCCGGCGGCCTTCCCGATCGTTGCCCATGTCGCACCCTGAAAGCGCAGTCCGAGAACAGTTTCGATGCCGTCCAGTCCCGCCGCCAGTTGGATGCGAAGACTCAGCAGATGCCAGGCCAGGGTGCGCTGGTTCGGAATGTCCGTGCCCTGCTCGGCATCCCATTCGGCCGTGCCGGGAAGCGGCCCGGTGCCGATGATTTCGTCGGCGTGACGGCTCGCTTCGGCTGCCGCAGCCGTGATCACGGCGCGCGCAGCGGCGTCGATGTCGGCGCTGACGGCGCGTTCGACGAGTTCCATGACGATCTCCCATTCTGTCAGGACAAGCCTGACAGGTGTCGGCGTCGGCGTCAAGGATTACCTGACACGCGTCGGGATCAGCACGCACGGAGCTGTGCTGCGAGATCGGTGATGTCTGTCGCCGAAATGTCCCAGCTGCCCGTCGGCGCGAGATCAGTGGTCTGGTGAGGTCCGTGTTCGAGGGGCCGGAGAATGAACGCTGTCGCCAGGCCCGCGGCTTGTGCAGCCTCGAGGTCGCCGTTGTGCGCGGCCGCAAGCATGACTTCGCCCGGGTGGAGGCCGAGAAGTTGTGCGGTGTGCAGATAGGCCCGGGGATGCGGTTTGTAAATTCGGTTGATCCGTGAGTCTTTCGGCGCATACCCGGTTCTTCAGGGCCGGGTGAGCCGATCTGGTTTTGTCGGACCGTGGGGTTAGTGTCTGGGGCATGGCGGGGAGGGTGGTGAAGCGGGCGTTCAAGTTTCGTTTCTATCCGTCTGCGGTGCAGGCGGAACAGCTTGCTCGGACGTTCGGGTGCACCCGGTATGTCTACAACCGGGCGTTGGCCGAGCGCTCGCGTGCCTGGTTGCAGGAGCAGCGTCGGGTGACCTACGCGGACACCTCGAAGATGCTCACCGGATGGAAGCGGGACACCGAGACGGAGTGGTTGGCGGAGCCGTCGAAGGGGCCGCTGCAGGAATCGCTGCGGCAATTGCAGGGCGCCTTCGACAGGTTCTGGCGCGGGCAGTCCCGCTACCCAAAGTTCAAGAAGAAGGGGCAGTCGAAGGAGTCGGCGACCTACTTCTCGAACTGCTTCACCTACCGGGGTGGGCAGGTCCGGTTGGCCAAGCAGTCCGAACCTCTGGATATTCGGTGGTCGAGGCCGCTGCCGGAGGGGGCCGTGCCGTCGCAGGTGACGGTGTCGCGCAATGCTCGTGGTCAGTACCACATTTCGATTCTCGTCGAAGACGTGATTCCCGAGCTCGAACCGGCCGATCGGGTGGTCGGGCTCGATGCCGGGATCACCAGCCTGTACACGCTGTCGACGGGGGAGAAGATCGCCAACCCGCGACACGAGCGCACGGATCGTGAGCGGTTGGCGAAGGCGCAACGGGCGCTGGCCAAGAAGCAGAAGGGATCGCGTAATCGGGCCAAGGCCCGACTGAAGGTCGCGAAGATTCATGGTCGGATCGCCGATCGGCGTCGCGATTATCTGCACACACTTTCCACTCGTTTGGTGCGCGAAAATCAAGTGAYCGCCATCGAGGATCTGAGTGTGCGGAAYATGGTGAAGAATCGGTCGTTGTCTCGGGTGATCTCGGATGCGGGGTGGTTCGAGTTCCGGTCGATGCTCGAGTACAAGGCCGACTGGTACGGGCGGCGGGTGGTGGCGGTCGATCGGTTCTGTCCGTTGTCGAAGACCTGCTCGGTGTGCGGGGAGGTCGCCTCGGCGATGCCGCTGACTGTGCGGGAGTGGACGTGCCGGTGCGGCGTCGTCCATGATCGGGATGTGAATGCGGCGAGGAATATTTTGGCCGTCGGACTGACGGTGGCAGCCTGCGGAGAGGGTGTGAGACCCCCTCGCACCTAAGGTGCGGGGCGGCGACGTCGGTGAAACAGGAACCTCGAGGCGCGAGTCTGGAGGGGAATCTCGGTCGTTCACGGCCGAGAGGAAGTCAGCGGGTTCTTCTACTTCACCACCCAATTGCTCCAGGACGGGTTCGGTTTCTCCCCACTGCAAGCCGGCCTCGGGTTTCTGCCGATGACCCTCGTCAACTTCGCCGTCGCACTCGCGGTGCCCCGGCTGAGCGCCCGGCTGTCGAACGGGATTCTGCTCGCCACCGGACCGCGCTGACCCTGGCCGGCATGGCATGGCTGAGCCGCATCGGCGCACTCGATGCATATCTCGCAGACGTTGCACTGCCGATGATCCTGGTGGGCGCTGGGCAGGGCCTGGCGTTCGGGCCGCTGACGAACGCAGGAGTCGCCGGTGTGGACTCGGCGGACGCCGGCGCGGCCTCCGGACTGGTCAACACGGCCCACCAACTCGGGATGGCACTCGGTCTGGGCATCCTCGTCGCACTCTCGGCGAACGCAGGCGGCGCCCTCGACCGGCCGGCAGCGGTGACCGACCACGTCGGCGCCGCCCTCACCGGCAGCGCCATTCTGCTCGTGCTCGCGTTGGCCGTCGTGCTCACGGTGATCGTGCCCGCCGCACGACAYCGCACTGCGGGTCCGGGCACCTCGTCCGACAAACACACTCAGCACCCTGTGACCGACCCCAAGGTTGAAGCATGACCATCCCACTACTGACACTGAACAATGAAACAACCATGCCGGCACTGGGTTTCGGTGTGTTCCAGACGCCGCCCGATGCCACGATTACCGCGGTCGAGGCGGCGCTGCAAACCGGATACCAGCACATCGACACCGCTGCTGCCTATCAGAACGAACGCGAGGTCGGCGAAGCCATACGCCGCTCGGGCGTCGATCGCGCGGACGTCTTCATCGAGACCAAGATCTGGATTACCGATTACGGCTACGACGCGACCCTGCACGCCTTCGGCAAGAGCGCCCGCAAACTCGGAGTCGGCCAAATCGACCTGCTGATACTGCACCAGGCGCTACCCGGCGAATTCACCCTCACCATCGAGGCCTACAAGGCACTCGAGACGCTGCTCGCGGACGTCCGCGTCCGCGCCATCGGTGTCAGCAACTTCATGCCCGACCACCTCACGCGACTGCGTGACGAAACATCCGTGGTGCCGGCGATCAACCAAATCGAGGTGCACCCGTACTTCCGGCAATCCGACGTGCTCACCGCCAACGCCGAACACGGAATCGTGTCCCAGGCATGGTCGCCGATCGGTGGTATCACCTTCTACCGCGACGGTTCCCACGGCTCCACTCTCGACGACCCCACCATCAAGAGCATCGCAGCGGCGCACGGCAAGTCGCCGGCCCAGGCGATGCTGCGGTGGCACCTGCAGCAGGGCCGCCAGGTGATCCCGAAGTCGGTCACCCCGTCGCGTATCACCGAGAACTTCGACGTCTTCGACTTCGATCTCACCGAGGACCAACTTGCCGCGATCGACGCTCTCGACACCGGTGTGCGCGGCGGTCCGGAGCCCGACCACATCACCCGCGAGACATTCGGTCTCGAAATTTCCGAAGCCTGAGGAATCTCATCGGATACATCAAACTCATTTGATGTATCTGGTGGTAGTCTGGTGTTGTGGTGTTGGTGCGTCAACCAGTCCCGTCGTTCGTGCAGCTGGCTGCTCATCCGTTGCGGTGGCAGCTGATGGCAGCGCTGTCCGGCGGCGATTACCGGGTCCGGGAGATGGTGACTCTGCTGGGTGAGTCGCAGAACCTCATCTCCTACCACCTGCGCCTGCTGCGGGACGGCGGGCTGGTGAGGGCTACCCGCAGCAGCTTCGACGGCCGCGACAGCTACTACCACCTGGATCTGGACTGCTGTGCCGAGATGCTGACCGGTGCGGGCGCCGCGCTGCACCCGGCGCTCGGGTTGATTCCTACTGCCCCGCAGTTCGATTCGCAGGCACCTGCGTCGGTGCTGTTCGTGTGTACCGGTAACAGTGCCCGTTCCGTGATCGCGGAAGCTCTGCTGCGGCAGCGCACCAACAGCCGGGTCGAAGCACGCAGTGCCGGCACCCGCCCTAAACCGATAATGCACCCGAATGCGGTGCGGGTGCTGCGAGAAGAGTTCGGGATCGACATCTCCGGCCAGAATCCCCGGCGCCTGGACGCACTCGCAGACCACCGGTTCGACACGGTAATCACCCTGTGCGACAAGGCTCGTGAAGTCTGTCCGGAGTTCGGTGAGGGCACGCGCTGGATCCACTGGAGCATCCCCGACCCGTCGGAGGCAGGCGGCACCGACGAGGACACCTACCCGGCCTTCCACGCGACCGCCGCCGACATCGACACCCGCATCCGGTACCTGGTGCCGAACCTCACCACCGAAACGTGAAAAGGAGCTTGTGATGACGACCCCACGCGACGACTACGTCAGCGTCCGCTACCTGGTCGACGATGTGCCCGCAGCCATCGACTTCTACACCCGCCACCTCGGCTTCACCCTGCACACAAATCCTGCCCCGGCCTTCGCCGACGTGATCCGCGGCTCGCTGAGGCTCCTGCTGTCGGGGCCGGCCAGTTCGGGGGCTCGCGCAACCCCGGCCGACAATGCCGGTGCGGGGAGGAACCGCATTCACCTCATCGTCGGCGACCTCGACGCCGAAGTCACCCGCCTGCGTGATGCCGGTGTCGCGTTTCGCAGCGATGTGGTCGCCGGTCCGGGCGGGCGTCAGATCCTGATCGCCGACCCGGCAGGCAACCTGATCGAACTGTTCCAGCCCGTCGCCTGAGGAGCCGGCGACATCGGCTGCCCGGCTACGTCTCGCCGATCGCGCACGAGGCGACGCGCTACCGTGAACGCCGTCCACCGTGATCTCGACAACGGGGAGTGGTGAGCGAAGATGTGGATCAGGTGTTTCCAAGAATCCCCGAACGCATCCGGGGTGCTGCTGTGCTTTCCGCATGGTGGTGGTACGGCGAGCGCCTATCGACAGTTGGCCGAGGCACTGTTCCCGCGGATCGAGTTGCTGGCGGTGCAGTATCCGGGTCGGCAGGATCGCCTCAGCGACGAGATGATGTCCGACGTCGGCGCTATCGCGGAGCAGGTTGTGCGCGAGTCGACTCCGCCCGCGGGTAGGCACCTCGGAGTGTTCGGTCACAGCATGGGTGCAACGATTGCGTTCGAGGCGGCGCGGCGTTTCGAGCAGCGAGGTCAGGCGCTCGCAGCATTGTTCGTCTCTGGTCGAACAGCACCGAGTGTCGTCCAGCCGACGGCGTTGCACTTGGCAAGCAATCAGGCCTTGCTCGACGACATGCGCCGGCTCGGGGGTGCGGACTCCAATGTGGTGCAGATACTGGTCGAGAACCCCGACCTTGCAGAGCTGGTGCTACCGAGCGTGCGTAACGACTACAAGGCCGTGGAGACCTACAGGTACAAATCCGGGCCGGACGTGTCATGTCCGATCATTGCCCTTCGCGGCGACGCCGACCCATCGGTGAC
This sequence comes from Rhodococcus sp. P4_B6, assembly GCF_056402215.1. Taxonomy (NCBI): domain Bacteria; kingdom Bacillati; phylum Actinomycetota; class Actinomycetes; order Mycobacteriales; family Nocardiaceae; genus Rhodococcus; species Rhodococcus sp. P4_B6. The sequence goes on from NZ_JBFUHV010000023.1 coordinate 87,738, forward strand.
CGACGCCGACATCCGGCTCTGGAGCGAATTCACGACCGGGACCTTCGACACCTGCGAATTCTCCGGCGGCCATTTCTATATCGATGACCACGCGAACGAGATCGCTTCCCTGGTCGGCTCGCGGTTCAACTGAGCCGGACGAACAGGCAGCAGACCGATCAGGAATAAAGAAGCGCCGGTCCCAGGACTGCCCTTAGCGTGGACACCGAGCGGTCGCCGACGCGGCCGCCGGACCCTGAGGAGACGAGTATGAGTGCCACGATCCGCAGCCTGGTGATTCCGGTGTCCGACCTGGACGCCGCGAAGGCGGTCTACACCGCGCTGCTCGGCGAACCGCACACCGACCAGCCCTATTATGTCGGATACAACGTCGACGGCTTCGAGGTCGCTCTGAATCCAGGCGAGGAAGGCGGGGGACCGGTGGCCTTCGCCGACGTCGAGGATCTCGATGCGAGCCGCGCGACCCTGCTCGCGGCAGGTGCGACCGAGCGGAGCGCCCCGCGCCAGATCGCCCCGGAGGCGCGAGTGTGCGTGCTTGCCGACGCTGACGGAAACCCGATCGGTCTGCGCGGCAAGTAGCAGTCGCCGTGGCCGGGACCGCCACCGTATTCGGCGGTCCCGGCCGTTATCGCTGGATCATGGGTGACGCCCGAATCGGCTGGTGGACACGGCGTTCGCTCAGTCGACGCCGATACATCGAGAGGGCACCAGATCCAGCACCACGATTACCTTGCGGCGCCCAGCAGTTCGTCGGAGATGATCCGCATCTGGATCTCGCTGGTGCCCTCGAAGATCTTCGTCAACCGGGCATCGCGCCAGTGCCGTTCCACCTGGAAGTCGGTGGTGTACCCGGCACCGCCGTGAATCTGCACGGCCTCACTGGTCACCCGCTCGGCCATCTCCGTCGCCACCAGCTTGCACATCGACGCCTCCAACGAGCACCGACGGCCGGTGTCGATATCGGTGGCCACCGCATACATCAACTGCCGGGCGGCCTCGATGTCGGCGGCCATCGTCGCGATCTTGAACCGCAGATGCTGGAAGTCGGCCAACTCGTGCCCGAACTGACGGCGGGTGTGCAGGTACGCGATCGAATCCTCCAACGCACCCCGAGCCAGACCGATCGCCCGGGCCGCGGTGTGCGCCCGCCCGACCTCGAGACCGGAGACCGCCAGGTAGAAACCCYTGCCCTCCTCGCCGAGCATCGCGGACGCGGGCACCCGGAAGCCGTCGAACGACAACTCCCACGTGCTCCACCCGAAATACCCGATCTTGCGGATCTTCGTCCCGCTGATCCCTTCGGGGAAGCCTCCGCGCTGCTTGTCGATCAGGAACGCGCTGATCCCGCGGTGCGGTTTCGCSGGATCCTTGGTCGGGTCGGTGCGCGCGAACARCACCAGGTAGTCGGCCTCGTCGGCGTAGGTGCACCACATCTTCGTGCCACTGATCACCCAGTCGTCGCCGTCGCGGGTCGCGCGGCAGGAGATGTTCGCGACRTCSGAKCCGGCCTCGGCCTCGGACAGGGCGTACGCGCCGAGGTACTCACCGCGGGCCACCTTCGGCAGCARCGCCGCCTCCTGCTCCGCGGTGAAGCCGCCGCCCATCCCGTTGCCGCGGGCCAGCAGCCCGGACACACTCATCCACGCCCGCGACAACTCCTCCGCGACCAGGCAGTACTCGAACACACCGAGGCCGAGACCGCCGTGCTCCTCGGGGA
>NZ_JBFUHV010000024.1:0-88157 GCF_056402215.1 Rhodococcus sp. P4_B6
GCACCGAGGCCGGCATCGGCACCGAGGCCGGCATCGCCACCTACCGCCAACGCTCACCCATCGCCGAAACCGTGTTCGGGCACGCCAAACACAACCTCGGATTCCGCCGGTTCACCAGCCGCGGCCTCGACCGGGCCCGCAGCGAATGGGCCTTCCACGCCGCGGTCCACAACATCGGCAAGATCCTCACCCACCTGACCGCAGGAAACACCCTCCCGGCCACCACCTGACCAGGCGGGGCCACCCCCGCCCGCACCGGCACCCGCCCAACGCGCCGAACACAGCCACACCACCGTCACTCAATTCCGCAACATCCCCCCCGACGTTAATAAGTACTCACGGGTGCGTCAGCGCTCATAACCCTTCCGCATGTCGTCGACGATGCGCGGGCGGTCGAGGGTCGAGGGCTCGAGTTCGCGGCGGGGACGGTCGCGCGGAAAGATCGCGGACGCGGCGAGGGTCGGTTCGTCGAGGAAGCGGAGTTCGGGGACGTCGCGGGGCAGGCGCAGCGCTGGCGGTTCGGGGCCGCGCCGGGCGAGGACGTACCCCCAGTCCCCGAAGCTCGGCACCAGCACGTGGTACGGCGTGACGGCCAGGCCCGCCGACGCGACGGTCGACGTGGTGCGCCAGAACGCGTCGGGCGTCGAGTAGGGACTGCCCGACTGCACGGCCATCAGTCCGCCGGGGTTCAGGGCCGCGGCGGCGAGACCGTAGAACTCGGTGGAGTACAGGCGGCCGAGCGCCGGGGTGTCGGGGTCGGGGAGGTCCACGATGACGGCGTCGAATCCCGAGTCGGGTGCGTCCCGCAGCCACCGGAACGCGTCGTCCAGGACCACGTGCACGCGCGGATCCCGCAGAGCACCCTGGTTCAGCCCGGACAGTCGCGTGTTCGCGAGTTCGATGACCGCCGGGTCGAGTTCCACCTGCACGATCTCCTCGACCCCCGGCAGTCGCAGGACCTCTCGGGCTGCGAGGCCGTCGCCACCGCCGAGGATCAGTACCCGTTTGGGGTCGTCCGCCATCGCGGGGTACACGAGCGATTCGGTGTACCGGTGTTCGTCGACGCTGGAGAACTGGAGGTCGCCGTCGAGGAAGAGCCGCACGTCTCCGCCGCGTTCGGTGACGACGATCTCCTGGTACTGCGACCTTTCCGCGGCGACGACGGGATCGGTGTAGAGGCGTTGCCGGGACGTGGTCTCGATGCCGTCGGCGCGCACCAGCAGCACGGCGATGCACGCGGCGGCAACGAGCAGCGCCACGACGGCGAGGAGCCGGGTGCGCAGGCTCAGCTGCCAGCGCAGCAGGATCAGCGCCACGACCGCGGCGGCGACGAGATTGATGATGCCGGTGATCGCGGCGCCGCGGATCATCCCGGCGACGGGCAGCAGGACGAACGGCCACAGCAGGCCGCCGACCAGGGCGCCCGCATAGTCGGCGGCGTTCAGGTTTGCCAGCACCTTTCCGGTGCTCTCGGCGCCGGTGTCGCTGCGGCCCGACTGCAGCAGCGTCATCAGCAACGGCACCTCGGCGCCCACGAGCACACCGATCAGCGCGGTGGCGAGCACCAGAATGATTGCGCTGGAACCGAAGAACGTGAACGTCACGTACAGGGTCACCGCGCTGAACCCGCCGACGAGTCCGAGAACGATCTCGACGACCACGAACGACGCGGCCGCGGTGGACAGCAGCGGTTTGGCGGCGAGGGCACCGACCCCGAGTGCGGCCACGAAACCCGCGACGATCAGCGACGTCTGGGTGATCCCGCCGCCGGTCAGGCTGACCGACAGCGTCAGCAGGGCCAGTTCGTAGATCAACCCGCACGCGGCGCACGCGGCCACAGCGGCGAGCAGGAACGCCCTGGACCGTCCACTGAGAGCGCGGGTGGTGGAGGAATTCGGCTCTGCCGCTGTGGTCGTCACGAGATCAGGTGAGTGCGGCGGCGTTCACGAGGCCGATGGCGAAGAGGCTCGCACCGACCGCCCAGGCGGCACCGCACATCTGCGGGTTCCCGACCAGTCCGACCAACTGGCCGGGCAGCAGCACATTCATCAGTCGCAGCGCGATGACCTGCAGCAGTACCCCGAAGAGGCCGTAGACCGCGGAGTCGGCGAGTCCCTGTGCGAATCCGTCGGAACTGGTGAGGATCGCGGTGACCACGACGACGGCGAGGGCAAGGTGGTTCGACGCCAGGAGGATTGCCGCGTTGGGGTTCTTGTCGACGTACACCTGGTGCCGGAGATTGCCGGGGGTGGCGAGGTCGAGGACGGCGAAGCCGACGCCGAGGACGGCGATGCCGATGACGAAGTACGCCAGGGTGCCGAGCATGCCGACGGCGAGCAGTCCGACGTCGACGCTGCCGATTTCCGTTGCTGCCGCCGTGTAGGTGGTATTCACGCGCTTCTCCCGAGTCGAGTGGTCTCTGTCATTTCGCGCTGCCGGATCCGCCGCTGCCGCCGGCGCCGCCCGCCGGTGAGCCGGGGTTGAAACCGGGCCCCAGATAGGCGAACCCGCCGCTTCGGTAGCGTCCGTCGATGTCTTCGACGCGCACGAGGCTGCCGCCGCCCGGCGCGGCGCTGACCGTGACGATGTCGTCGTCGTAGCGCAGGTATTCGCTGCCGCCGTCCGCCTTCCGAGCCGCCGGGGGCTCCTCCGCGACGATCGACGAGACGGTGGTACCCACCGGGTCTTTCGACGTGTACGTCTTCGCGTCGCCCGCGGTGTTCTGCAGGGCGTACGTGTCGGCGATGTAGTCGCGCACCCCGCCGCCGCACGCGGTCGCGGCCAGCACCAGGAGCAGCATCGGGGCGAGCCGCACGCGTGTCCCGAACCTGCTCACGGCAGCCACCTGCTTCGCGTTTTCACGATCACCCCACCCTTGTCTACCGGATACAGATGCCAGGTCTGCCAGGCCCATCCGCCGGAATGCTCACGCGTCGCCGTGAGCGCGGTCAGCGCGGTGTGATCTCCGGGAAACGCCCCGCAGATCCACCCCTCCACCTCGGTGGCCTGCCGCCGCAGCCAGTCGGCGGTCTGCTCGAGGCGGGCGCGGTCGACGATGTCGGTGGTCGAGTCGAATCGGTACCCGCCCGCGCTGTCGGACACCGGGAGCGGTCTGCCGCCTGCCCGGATCGCGTCGCACGACACCTGCTCGGTGATCCGGCTGCCCGCCGCGGACGCCGTCACCGCGTGCGACGCCCCGAGCACGCCGAGGGTCACCCGCTCGTCACCGTAGGTGATGGTGAGTTCGGCCAGCGGAAGCGGCGTTTCGGCGTTCACGACGAGACCGAGCGCCTCGGCCGTCACATCCCGGGATTCGATGTCGAGGACGTGCAGTGTCACTGCGGCGGACCGGAATGGATCACGGTGAGCTCACCCCGGGTGACGGCGCGGCCCGTGGAGACCTCCCACGACTGCGTCCGCGCCCAGCGCTCGAAGGACAGCAGGCCGGTCTTGTCAGCGGTCGCGTAGTCGGCGTAGTCGACGATGCCCTGGGGTGCGGTCCCGGTGGTGCCTTCCGCCGTGAACGAGGCGGTGCCGCGCTCGATCTGCCGGTGCACGACGTCGTCGAGGATCACGTCACCGCCCGGTTCGAGGCCCGTGCCCTCGCGGCGCATCCACAGCGTCATGTCGAGGTTGCCCTCGTCGTTCTCGACGGTGAGCCATCGCTGGCCGGTCGACCCGTCGAGGAGGTGTTCGTGCCAGATGTATCCCTCTTCGTCGAGGGTGATGGTCCCGCGCACGACGTGATCGATTCCGGCGTACGTGATGATGTCGCCGACTCCGATCTTGTACGGGTCGTAGACCTCCGGGTAGTCGGCGAGCGGATCGACCCTGGCAGCAGGCGCCGTGTTCTTTCCGGACCGATTCCGCAGGATCAGCACGATGCCCACGATCACGACAACGATCAGCAGCAGTAACAGCAGCTTGGTCAACGATCTCTCCTGGTCGGCGGATCCGGCGCGGGAGGCCAGTGCCCGGCCCCCACCGGTCAGTCACCTTACTGTGCGCCGGACACCCGCACACCTGGCGATTGCAGAAGCCAGGTTGCAAAGGCTAACCTAACCGAATGCGCGAGTGGTGGGGCGGAGCGCTGTCGTTCACCGAGATTCGCGCGGCATACGCCCAGAAATCGACAGAACCGACAGTGAGGAACCATATGGCCATCCCACCCATTTCGACCTACACGATCCCGGAGATCCACGAGGTCCCCGAATCGAAGGTGACCTGGCGCCTCGACCCCCGGCGCTCCGCACTGCTGGTCCACGACATGCAGAACTACTTCATCGACGCGTACGACGTACGTGCCGAGCCCATGTCGACCGCGATGGCCAACATGGTCCGGATCCGCGAACTCTGCTCGGAAGCCGGGATTCCCGTGATCTACACGATGCAGCCCGGTGACCAGCACCCGTCGCGTCGCGGAATCCTCGCCGACTTCTGGGGCCCGGGATTGACGTCGGGTCGTGACACCGAGGTGGTCGAGCCGCTCGCCCCCCGCGACGGTGACATCCAGGTGACCAAATGGCGGTATTCGGCCTTCCAGCGCACCGACCTCCGGCAGCTGCTCGGCCATCACGGCCGCGACCAGCTGATCGTGACGGGCGTCTACGCGCACATGGGCTGCATGCTGAGTGCCGCCGAGGCGTTCATGGCGGACGTCCAGCCGTTCCTGGTGTCCGACGCGACTGCGGATTTCAGCCGTGACGAGCACCTCATGGCGCTCACGTATGCCGCGAAGCGCTGCGGTTCGGTGACCACCACGGATGCGCTGGTAACCGCACTCTCCCCGCTCGAAGTCGGCTGAGGCTCGGCAGTCGGATCACCACAGCTTATGTGGTTAGGCTAACCTGACACGCCGAGCAGCTGAAAGCCCGAAAGCCCCAAGCCCGAAAGCCGAAAGCATCAGGAGCGCCTGTTAGATGTCCCTTTCGATATCGTCGCCGTCCACCCTGCAGACCGGGGCGGACACCGACGTCAGCTTGACCGCCGCCCAGCGCGAACTGTGGGCCGGGCACCAACTGGACCCGACCCGGTCGGCGTTCATGACGGCCGAATACGTGGAGGTCGCGGCCCCTGTCGACCTCGACGCTCTCGCCGCGGCGATACGCACGGTGATCGCGGAGGCCGAGGTGCTCTCGACCCGCTTCGTTGCCGAGCCCGACGCCGATTCGGCCGACGTGATCCAGGTGCACGATCGACATCACGCGCCCGAACTCGAGTGCGTCGATCTCGACCGGGCCGCGGCGGTGGAGTGGATGCGCGAGGACGTGCGCCGACCACTCGACTTCGACACCGCTCCCCTCGTGCGCACGGCACTGATCACAGCCGAATCCGGTGCAATCTGGTACCTTCGCGCCCCGCACGCATTGCTGGACGCGTACGGGTATTCACTGCTCACCCGCCGTGTCGCGGCGCTGTACACGGCCCGGCTCGCGGGCACCGAACCCCGACCGGCGAAGTTCCCGCCGCTGCGCGAGCACGTCCGGGCGGCACACGAGTTCGACGCCGCGACCCCCGAGGGCGCGCCGCCTGCCGCCTCGCGTCCGGTCGGATTCAGTGACACGGTACGCAGACCCGTGCCCGATCCGCATCGGCACACGATCGCGATCGACCCCGACGTCGCTCAGAGCCTGCGCGCCGCGGCCGCCACGCAGGCGACCACGTGGGCGGAGGCGGTGTACGCGGCCGCCGCCGCGTACCTGGGCTCCCACACCGGCGCCGAGGAGGTGACGCTCCACATTCCGGTGCTGGCCCGCAACGGAATCGAGCTGGCGTCGCCCGTGACGGCCACGAACATCGTGCCGCTCCGCATTCCCCTCCACGCACGACCGACGTTCGCCGACGTGACCGGCCGGGTGGCCGCGGCACTGTCCGACACCCGGCCGTTCCAGCGCGTCCGGGACGCCGGGAGCCGCGTCACCGGCGGAGCGGTGGTGAACGTCAAACCGTTCGCCGCCAGAATCGCTTTCGGCCCCACCTCCGGGTCGGTGCACCAACTGGCCACCGGTCCGGTGGAGGACGTGGTGATCTCCGTCTCCGGCGCCGGCGACGAACTCACGCTCGAATGGGCCGGAAACCCCGAGGTCTACACGGACGTCGAGATCCGGAACCACGCACACCGCTTCGCGCACTACCTCCGAAGCATCTCCGTGGCAACGGAACCCGTCGCGGTCGTGGACGTCTGCGCCCCGGACGAACTGCACTTGTGGCGGTCGGCGGCCGGACTCGACCGGACCGGCACGGCAGCGGCACTTCCCGACAGCATCGTCTCCGCCGTCCTCGCGCAGGTGCGCACCCACCCGGACCGGGTCGCGGTGAACGACCTGACATACCGGGAACTCTCGGAGCGCAGCGCCGCCCTGGCGCGCCGGCTGAGGTCGGCCGGTGCCGGACGCGGCACGGTCGTGGCCGTCAGCCTCCCCCGCGGCACCGATCTGATCGTCGCCGTCCTCGCGATTCTCCGCAGCGGCGCGACCTACCTGCCGATCGATCCGTCCTCCCCGGCCGAACGGGCCCGGTTCATCCTGCGGGACGCGCAGCCGACGCTGGGAATCGGATCCGCCGATCTGCTCGGCGACCTCCCCCGCGTCGAGGAGGGCGCGCCGCAATCCGGCGTCGGGGAACTCGAAAACCCGGTGCGCGCCGACGACATCGCGTACATCATCTATACATCCGGATCCACCGGTGTGCCCAAGGGCGTTCCGATTCCGCACCGCAACGTGATGCGCCTGTTCGAGGTGTCCCGGGAATGGTTCACGTTCACCGAGGACGACTGCTGGCCGCTGCTGCATTCGTATGCGTTCGATTTCTCCGTGTGGGAGATCTGGGGTGCACTGCTGCACGGCGGCCGCATCGTCACGGTCGACGAGACCACCCTCACGTCACCGGCCGACCTCGCCGCCCTTCTCGTCGACGAGGGTGTCACCGTCCTGAACCAGACGCCGTCCGCGTTCGGGCATCTCGTCGACGCTCTCGTCCGCGCGGACTCGTTCGACCGGCTGCGGCTTCGGTACGTCGTGTTCGGCGGTGAGGCCCTCGATCCGGCCGTCCTGCGCGCCTGGTTCACCGCCTCGGGTCCGGGTGCGGAAACGACCCTGATCAACATGTACGGCATCACCGAGACCACCGTCCACGTCACCGCCACGAAGGTCACCGGCGCCGACGTCGTGGACATCGGGGCGCCGCTCGGCGACCTGTGCACCTACGTTCTCGGGCCGGGACTGCGCCCGGTGCCGCCCGGCATCACCGGCGAAATCTACGTCTCCGGGCCCGGACTGTCCCCCGGCTACCTCGGGCGTCCCGACCTGACGTCGGCGCGGTTCGTCGCCGACCCGTTCGCCTCCAGTGGGACGCGCATGTACCGGACCGGCGATCTCGCCCGGTACGACGCGACCGGTGCCCTCCACTACCACGGCCGGATCGACGACCAGATCCAATTACGCGGCTACCGTGTCGAACTCGGCGAGATCACCGCCGCGATGACCGCGGTTCCCGACGTGCAGGCGGCGGTCGCGACGGTGCACGAGCAGGCCGGCGGCGACCAGCGGATCGTCGGATACGTCGTTCCCCGGCCGGGCAGCACGCCCGACACGGTCGAGGAGGACGTGCGGGCACACCTCGTCCGCACGCTGCCCGGGTACATGACGCCGTCCGCGCTGGTGCTGCTCGACCGGTTGCCGTTGACCCACAACGGCAAGGTCGACAAGGACGCGCTGCCCGCCCCTCGTTGGCTCGGACAGTCCGGCGACACACCGCGGACCGACACCGAAGCCCGGATTCTCCCGCTGTTCACGTCGATCCTCGGCGCCGAGCAGGTCGGCGTCCACGACGACTTCTTCGCGCTCGGCGGAAACTCCCTCCTCGCCGCCGCCCTCGTATCCGCGATCACCGCGGAACTCGGTGTGCCGCTGCGGGTCGCGGCGGTCTTCGAGAACCCGACCGTGGCCACGGTGGCCGCGCAGCTGGAGGACGCCGGCGAGCAGGTGCAGGCGAGCAGGCCGTCCCCGCGGGACCTCCCCGAGGGCACGCCGGTGCCGTTGTCACCCGCGCAGGAACGCCTGTGGTTCCTCGACAGCGCGGCCGGTGGCGGAACGTACCTGCTTGCACTGGCGGTCGATTTCGGGGACGGCCTCGAACCGGATGCGCTGTCCGCGGCGCTCGCGGACGTCGTGACCCGGCATCAGTCGTTGCGGACGGTGTTCCCCCTCGTCGACTCCATGCCCCACCAGGTCGTGCTTCCCGCGGCACACGCGAAGGTCCGGCTCGAACGCGTCGACAACGTCGGCAACATCGAGGGGCACATCGCGGCGATGACGACGGTGGGGCTCGGACTCACCGACCAGCCGCCGCTGCGCGCGGTGCTGTACGAACCGCAGCACACGCTGGTCCTGTTGATGCACCACATCATCGGCGACGAATGGTCGCAGTCGAAGCTGCTGGACGATCTCGCGTTCGCGTACAACGCCCGCCGCGCCGGACGGGCACCGGAGTTCACGCCGCTGCCGCTGCAGTACCCGGACGTCGCCGTGTGGCAGCGCGGACGCATCGGCGCCGGCGACGACGCGACCCCGCTGCTGACCGGCCAGCTCGACTACTGGCGTGAGCAACTCGCCGGGCTGCCGCTCGAACTGGGCTGGCGCACCGACCGCCCGAGACCTGCCCTGCCCACCAATCGCGGCGCGAGCGTGCACCGCACGCTGCCGCCGTCGCTGCACGCGGCCGTCGATGCGCTGGCCGCCGAGCGGCGCGCGAGCTTCTTCATGATCGTCCATGCCGCGGTGGCCGTACTCCTCGAAAGGCTCGGCGCCGGGGAGGACATCGCCCTCGGGGTGCCCGTCGCGGGTCGTAGTCACCCCGACCTCGACGCGATGGTGGGCTGCTTCATCAACACAGTGGTGCTGCGGACCGACGTCTCGGGCGACCCGACGTTCGACCAGTTGCTGGACCGGGTCCGGGCTGTCGACCTCGACGCCGTCGACCACGCCGACGTACCGTTCAACCGCATCGTGGAACTGGTCAATCCCCCACGGTCGTCGGCCCGCCACCCCCTGTTCCAGGTGATGCTCTCACACTGGAAGCAGGACGCCGCGGCGGAGCAATTCGACGGAACGACCGCGGCCGTGCGGATGCTCGACGCGACGTCCGCGAAATTCGATCTGGCGCTCCGCTTCCAGGAACGTCCGGACAGCGGCGGCGTCGACGTCACGTTCGAGTACTCCACCGAACTCTTCGACGTCGCAACGGTCGAATCCCTCGCCGACCGACTCGCCGTGGTGATCGAGCGCCTCGTCGCGAATCACGAGCAGCGGATCGGTTTGCTCGACGTCCTGACCCCGCAGGAGCGGGAGCGGGTGCTCGGCGAATGGTCGCACTCGGAGCACTCCATTCCCGCCCGCACGTTCGACGAGTACTTCTCGGAGCAGGTGGCCCGCACCCCCGACGCCGAGGCCCTCGTCGTCGGATCGAGCGTGCGGCCCGCCGTCTCGCTCACCTACCGGCAGCTGGACGAACGCGCGAACCGGATTGCCCACCTGCTGATCTCGCGGGGCGCAGGCCCCGGCGACGTGGTCGCGCTCGCCCTCGACCGATCAGCCGAGCTGATCATCAGTGTCCTCGCCGTGCTGAAGAGCGGTGCCGCATATCTTCCCGTCGACCCCAGGTACCCGGCCGACCGGATCGCGCACATGCTCGCCGACGGCGCCCCGATCGCGATCCTCACCTCGTCCGTCGGTGTGCCCGACCGCACCCCGCTGGGCACCGCCGTGCCCGTTCTCGACCTGGACGATCCGGACCTGCAGGCGCTGCTCGACACCCAGCCCGTCACCGCCCCCACCGACGCCGACCGCACCAGGCCACTGCAACTCGACGACGCCGCGTATCTCATCTACACGTCCGGATCGACGGGAGTTCCCAAGGGCGTCGTCGTCCCCCACCTGGGCATCGCGGACCTGCTGTCGCTGCAGTCGGACGTGATCGGGATGGACCACACCACGCGTGCGCTGCACTTCTCGTCCATCAGCTTCGACCTCGCGTTCTGGCAGATCATGTGGGGGGTGCTCTCGGGCGGGACGCTGGTGGTCGCGACGGACGCCGATCGCATCCCCGGCGAGCCCCTCGCCCGGGTCATCAACGAACACGACGTGAACTTCGTCGGTGTGCCACCGTCTTTCGCCGCCGCGTTCCCGCCGGAGCATCCCATCCCGGAGGGCGTCGACCTGATGCTCGGCGCCGAGAAGCTCACCCCGCAGCTGATCGAGCGGTACGCACCCGGCCGCCGGCTGTTCAACGCGTACGGACCCACCGAGTGCACGGTCAACGCCACCCTCGCCCTCGTCGAACCGGGGCACGAAGGTCCCGTCCCCATCGGCGTCGTCGATCCGGGCAAGCACGCCTACGTCCTGGACCACGCGCTCCGGCCGGTGCCTCCCGGCGTGTCCGGTGAGCTGTATCTCGCGGGCGACAGCGTCACCCGCGGATACCGCAACCAGACTCCGAAGACGGCGGAACGGTTCATCGCCGACCCGTTCGCGGAGCCGGGCAGCCGCATGTACCGGACATCGGATGTGGTGTGGTGGGGCCGGGACGGTCAGATCTACTTCACCGGCCGGGCCGACTCGCAGGTCAAGGTGCGCGGATTCCGCATCGAACTCAACGAGATCGAGGCCGTGCTGGCCGGTGACCCGGACGTCGAGCACATCGTCGTCGTGGTCCGCGAGGACCGGCCCGGTGATCAGCGGCTGGTCGCGTACGCCACGTCGGTGCCGGGCGGCCGGATCGACCCCGACCAGTTGCACCGCCGCGCCGCCAGCCGGTTGCCGGACTACATGATCCCGGCGGCGTTCATCGCGGTCGACGAATTCCCCACCCTGCCGAACGGCAAGCTGGACCAGTCTTCGCTCCCCGTTCCGCACCTGTCCCTGCAGGTGTCCGAGCGGGGGCCGCGCACGGCCCGCGAAGAGGTGCTGTGCCAATTGTTCGCGGAGGCCCTCGGCATCGAGCGGGTCGGCATCGACGACAGCTTCTTCGACCTCGGTGGCCACTCGCTGATGGCGGCCGGGTTGATGAGCGCGATCTCGAAGAGGCTGTCCGTCACCGCGACGGTGGCCTCGCTGTTCGCGGCGCCGACCGTGGCCCAGCTGGCGGGCCGTCTCGACGACGATCACGACGCCGACGCACTCGCCGTCCTGCTTCCGTTCCGCACCGAGGGATCCAAGGCGCCGGTGTTCTGCTTCCACCCCGCCGGCGGAATCAGCTGGGGCTATTCAGGCCTGCTGCGGCACATCGACGACGACTACCCGCTGTACGGCGTGCAGGCCTCCAACCTGTCGACGTCCAAGCGGCCGCCGGAAACGCTCGAGGACATGGCCGCCGAATACATCGAGCACATGCGGACCGTGCAGCCGACGGGCCCGTACCACCTCCTCGGATGGTCGCTGGGCGGCGTCGTCGCGCACGCCATCGCGGGCGCACTGCAGGATCAGGGCGAGGAACTCGGCATGCTCGTCATGCTCGACTCCTTCCCGTCGGACGCGTGGGCGTCGATGCCGACGGAGCAGGACGCGCTCGCCGCGCTGCTCTACATGGTCGGCTACGACCCCGAACCGCTGCTCGCCTCCGACACCGAGCCGCACCGCGGCGGTGGCCTCGACCGGCAGCACGTGATCGACATCTTGCGCGGCGAGGGCAGTGCCCTCGCCGGGATCAACGAGCACACACCGGCCGCGATGATCGACAACTTCGCGAACGCCGTGCGCCTCGAATCCGAACCCTCACAGATCGTCGTGGACTCCGACATGCTCTTCTTCACCGCGGCCAGGAATCCTGCGACCGCGGCGACGTACGACTTGTGGCGGCCCTACCTGACCGGGACCATCGTCAACCACGACCTCGACTGCGAGCACAAGGACATGACTCAGCCGCGGTGGATCGGCGAAGTCGGTTCCGTCGTGAACGAGGCGCTCGCCTCGTTCGGCTCGCCCATGAACCCCATCAACAAAGAACAGGGAGATCGATGAAAACGTCCGGAAGATACTGGCGTAGAGCCGGAATCGTGATGATGGCGGCAACCGCGTTGTTCGCGGGTGCCTGCAGCGAGTCGACGTCCGACTCGACCGACGCGGCGGGATCCGCCACCGGACAGGCCGACGCGTCGGCCTTTCCCGTGTCGATTCCGTCTGCGCTCGGCACCGCCGAGATCCCGGAGGCACCGGAACGCGTCGTCACGCTCGGCTGGGGCAGCGAGGACGCGGCACTGTCGCTCGGCGTCGTGCCCGTCGCCGTGCAGAACATGAAGTCGGACACCGGAACCGACGACGGCCTGCTGCCGTGGTCGCGTGCGAAGCTCGAAGAGCTCGACCCGAACGCGGAACCCGCGTTGCTGACGGCGTCGAGCAAGGAGATGCCGTACGAGCAGATCGCGGCACTCGACCCCGACGTGATCCTGGCCGTGCACTCCGGTGTGAACCAGGAGCAGTTCGACAAGCTGTCGGCGATCGCCCCCACCGTGGCGTACCCGGAGCGTCGCTGGGCGACCAGCTGGGAAGACCAGATCACCACGGTCGGCAAGGCCCTCGGCCGGTCGGCACAGGCCGAGGCGCTGGTGACGCAGACGCAGGACACCCTGGCGCAGGCGAAGTCGCAGCACCCCGAGTTCGCCGGGAAGACGGTGGCCTTCGGCAGCGGCACCGAGCCGGGGTCGTACAACTTCTACTTCGACACCGATCCTCGCCTGAAGATGCTGGCAAGCCTCGGATTCACGGTCGACCCGCTCGCCCAGAAGTTGCGTGAGAGCAGTGACCAGACCAAGTTCGCCGCTCCGGTCAGCATGGAATTGCTGCCGACGTACAACCCGGATGTGCTGCTCGCCTGGTACCTCTCGCCCGAACTGCAGAACGAGGTCCAGTCGAACCCGCTGTTCGCCGGGGTGAAGGCCGTGCGCGACAACGCCTACGTGGGTCTGACCGATCCGCCGCTGGTGTTCGCGTCGAGCTCGCCGAACGTGCTCAGCGTGCCGTGGCTGCTCGACAARCTGCTCCCGCAGCTGTCGCAGGCCGCGAACAACGCTCAGGCCAGCTAGTTCCCACCTGAGCGCGTCACTGTGCCGCTGCCGAGAGGTCGTCCTCTTCGGCAGCGGCACTGCTGTAGGTGCGCAATCCCTTCAGGCCCAGCGCGAGAACCGTCAGCACCACGATGCCGCCGGCTCCGTAGAGCAGGAACGCCTCCCGCGGTCCCACCGCCGCGCCGACGGCGCCCGCGACGAGCGCACCGGCAGCCGAGCCCGTGGAGATCTGGGCGCCCCACACGCCGGCGACGCGTCCGCGGTACTCCTCGGGAGTCTCGGTCTGGATGACGGCGTACCGGAGGATGTCGCCGAGCACCCGGCCGAAGCCGTGCGCGGCGAGACCGAGGAACGTGACCGCGATCATCGGGACGGCGCCGACGCCGATCAGTCCGGCCGACGCGATCATGGCCGCGAGGAACACGATCAGGCCCCCGCGACGAGCCGTTCCCGTCCAGCCGCTCGTGAGTGATCCGGTGAGGGCACCGACGGCGGGGGCGCTGTAGAGCAGTCCGGTGGCGGCCGGCCCGGCGTGCAGCACCTGGCTCGCGTAGGCGGGCAGCAGCACGTTCCAGCCGGTCAGCATCATCGCGCAGAAGCCGACCAGCAGCGTCCCGCCGACCACGGAGTCCTTGGCGGCGTAGGTGAAACCGCTGGCGATCGACCGCAGCGGACTCTCGGTGTTCTTGACCGGCGGCGGCAGCGATGGCAGCCTGGCGATGCAGTACGCGGTGATCCCCGAGGACACCGCGGCGAGAACGTAGTTGGTGCCCACGGACGTCGCCGCGATGATCACACCGCCGATGGCGGGTGACGCGACCGTCCCGAGATCGGCCATCACGGTCATCAGGGCACCGGCGGCGGCCATCTTGTCCTTGGGCAGCAGCGACGGGATCACCGCCATCAACGCGGTCGCGGAGATGCCGCCTGCGAGGCCCTCGATCACGCCGCACAGGTAGATGATCCACAACTGGGGTGTGGGCAGGAACGCGTTGACCGCGAGAATAGCGAAGGCCACACCCGCCGCGGCACGGGCCAGCGAGATGACCGGTCTGCGGTCGTACCGGTCGGCGATCACGCCGCCGAACAGGGTGCCGATGAACACCGAGGAGCCCACGACGATGCTCGCCGCGCCCACTGCCAGTGTGGAATTCGTCATGTCGTACACCTGCAGCGGCACCGCCACCAGGAGCAGGCCCAGACCGAAGATGGAGATCGTGCGGGCGATGAAGATGTATCGGAACTCGCGACTCGTCCGGAGAGGCGTCAAGTCGATTGCGTATCGCGATAATCCAGCCATTGTCATCCATTCACATTCGGTTGCAACAGCTCTCCGTTTCGCCGTTCGCGCGGAGAGCAACTATGCTTAGGCTTCACTAACCCAGCAACCTACCCCATGTGGTCGGACCGGCTCAACGCGCCGGGGTCCGGCCGACGCACCGGAGGATGACAGTGAGTTCCGCTCCCAGCACAGTTCCGACCCGCGACCGAATCCGCGCCGATGTGGCCGACGTCCTCGACGTCCCGGTCACCGACATCGACGACGACGCGAACCTCCTCGACGAGGGAATGGACTCCGTGCGCGTGATGGCGCTGGTCGAACGGTGGCGCGCGGACGGAGTCCAGGTCGATCTCGTCGACCTCGTCGGTGAGCCGACGCTCGACGCCTGGTTCGAGGTCACTTCGGCGCAGTGAGCGATCCCACCGCCTACTCTTGATCCGGCTGGTCGATCCGGGGAGCGACACGGACACGGGAGGACGCGAGGGGCCATGGCACACGAAACCAGCGATACCGGCAAGATGAGTGTGCTGCGGACACCGCGGTTCTGGATAGCCCCCGTGCTCCTGGTCTCCGTCGTCATGTCCCTGCTCGCCGCGTTGTACATGGGCGGCATGCTCAATCCCCCCGAGCACCTCCACCACTTCCCCATCGCCCTCGTCAATCAGGACGAGGGCGACACCGTGCCCAACTCCGATCCGCCGCAGCAGCAGAACTTCGGCAACCAGATCGCCGCAGGCCTCCTCGAGGGCGTCGATCCGAACAAGATCGAACTGCGGCAGATCGGGATCGCGCAGGCCCAGTCCGCACTGGACAACGGGGAGATCTACGGCGCGATCGTCATCCCGAGCGACTTCACGAAACGCACACTCATCCTCGCCCAGGCGAGCGTGATCCCCGGGGACGTCGAACGACCCGTGATCACCATCTACACGAACCCCCGCGCCGGCACGATCAGTGCGAACCTCGTCCAGAACATCGGCGAGATGGCGATGGACAAGGCCAACCAGACG
The DNA here is from genome assembly GCF_056402215.1 of Rhodococcus sp. P4_B6. Classification (NCBI taxonomy): domain Bacteria; kingdom Bacillati; phylum Actinomycetota; class Actinomycetes; order Mycobacteriales; family Nocardiaceae; genus Rhodococcus; species Rhodococcus sp. P4_B6. The sequence goes on from NZ_JBFUHV010000024.1 coordinate 15,350, forward strand.
ATGGGCGAGCAACTCACCACCCAGGTGACGCAGCAACTCCAGGCGACGGCCCCCGGCCTCCAGCTGTCGGGGGCCAGCCGGCTGGTGCTCGACGACCCCATCGACGTGCGGGTCGTGGCCCACAACCCGCTGCCGGACGGCACCGGTTTCGGCCTGGCGGCGTTCTACTACGCGCTGCTGATCGTCCTGGCGGGATTCACCGGTGCGACCATCGCGAGCACCCTGATCGACGGCATGCTGGGATTCACCCCGACCGAGGTCGGGCCGCTGTACCTGCACAACGAGGCGGTCCCGATCTCCCGTTTCAACACCCTGCTGATCAAGTGGGCGGTGATGGTACTGCTGGCGATGATCGTGTCCGGGCTTTACCTGTGGATCAGCTCCGCCCTCGGGCTGCCGATCACCGATCCGCTCGCGCTGTGGGAGTACGGCGCGTTCGCGATCGCCGCCGTCGGGATCACGGCGATGTCCGTGATGGCCGCGTTCGGGAACCTGGGCCTGCTCATCAACCTGATGGTCTTCGTCGTCCTCGCACTCCCCTCGTCCGGGGGCACGATCCCGCTCGAGGCGGCGCCGCGGCTGTACAGCTGGCTCGGTGAGTTCGAGCCGATGCACCAGATCTACATCGGGGTGCGCGCCATCATGTTCTTCGGCGCCTCGGGCGACGCCGGCCTCATCCACGCCGTGTGGATGACTTTCGCCGGCCTGCTCATCGGCCTCGTCTTCGGCGCCGTCATCACCCGGTTCTACGACCGCAAGGGTCTGCACCGCCGCCACAAGGCACAGACCGAACCCGACGTGGACGCGGCCGGGGCGTGAGTCACGCGGGCGCGGACGACCAGGCCGTACCGAACTGTTCGTACCAGGGATGCGGGGCGGGCACCGCCGCCAGGATCCGCTCGACGAACCGATCGGGGTCGCCGAGTTCGGTGAGTCCGACTCCGCGGCGCTCGTAGTCGGCGAATCTGTCGTGCAGTCCGGCGATCACCTTGTCGGTCACCGTCTGCTCGAACTCTTCGATGGTTGCCATCGGATGCCCCTCCTTCCGGCGAGAAGCGTCTGCGTTCAGTGTAGTGCCGACCTGCGGATTCACCCCCGTTCTGCGGCGGATTATCGCCTGTCGGTGGCGCAGAGCAGACTGGGCCCGTGAGAGTGGTCATGGTTCCCGGCGCCGAGGGTGGCGCGACGACCGTGCGCACCGATCCCGCGGGAGTCCCGGTCGAGTCGCCGCGTCGACACTCCGACGGCGTGGCCGCGGTCCGCGACATCGAAGCAGCCGAGCACCCCCGCTGGGTCTGGACGAGTACCGCCGCCGTCTATCCGGCGCTGCTGCGGGCCGGGGTGCGGGTGCGGCGCTGCCACGACCTCGCACTCACCCGTGCCGTCCTCAGCATGCGCGACGGCGTTCCGGCGCCGCCGGCCGACGAACCCGTCGACGAACGCCCCGGTCTGTTCGACACCGCACCCGCCACGGATCCGGCGCAGGTGGTCACCGATTTCGCGGAACAGCGGAAGACGATCGGTGACGATGCGAAACTCGACCTGCTGGTGGCCGCCGAGTCCGCGGGAGCGCTGGCCGCCGCGGAGATGAGTTTCGACGGGCTGCCGTTCTCCACGGCCGCCCACCGCGCCTTCCTCGAGACGACGCTCGGGCCCCGCCCCGCCGGGTACGACCTGCCGCAGCGCATCCAGGACGTCACCGTCGAGATCGGGGCGGCGTTCGGTCGTCGCATCAACCCGGCGTCCCACGTCGAGGTCGTCGACGCCTTTCGCCGTGAGGGCATCGAACTCGCGTCGACCCGCAAACACCTGCTGCGCGAGGTCGATCACCCCGCCGTCCCGCTCCTCCTGCACCATCGGGATCTGTCCAAGCTGTTCAGCACGAACGGTTGGCAGTGGCTGGAGAGCTGGGTCCGCGACGACCGGTTCCGCCCGGTCTATGTCCCCGGCGGCGTGGTGTCCGGCCGCTGGGCGAGCCGCGGCGGCGGCGCACTGCAGATTCCGAAACCGCTGCGGTCGAGCGTGATCGCCGACCCGGGTCACACGTTCGTCATCGCCGATGCCGGCCAACTCGAACCCCGCATACTGGCCGCCATGTCGGGTGACACCCGCATGGTCGCCGCCGCGGGCGCCGACGACCTGTACGCACCGGTCGCGGCGGAGACGTTCGACGGCGACCGCGGCAAGGCCAAGGTCGCGATCCTCGGTGTGCTGTACGGCGCCACCGCCGGCGAGGCCCGTTCCCTGCTCACCCTGCTGCGCACCCGCTTTCCCGTCGCCGTCGAATACGTGGAGAGGGCGGCCCGCGCCGGTGAACGCGGCGAGATCGTGCACTCGTGGCTCGGCCGCGCCTGCCCGCCGCCGTCACCCGACTTCTGGTCCCACGGCGACGCACGGTCCCGCGGCCGGTTCACCCGAAACTTCGTGGTGCAGGCCACGGCATCCGAGTGGGCGCTGTGCGTGCTCGCCGATCTGCGACGCCGCCTGGCCGACGAACCGGACAGCGAACTGGTCTTCTTCCAGCACGACGAGGTGATGGTGCACACCCGGAATCCGGAGTCCGCGACGCGGCATGTTCTGGGCGCCGTCGACGTAGCCACCCGGTTGCTGTTCGGCGAGACGCGGGTGCGGTTTCCGATGGATGTGGCGGTGCGGGACTGCTACGCCGAAACCTCCGACGAGGCCTGACCCGCGCAAGTTTCCGGTGTCGTGGGTGCGCTCGGCATGGTGTACTGGGACGCACTGCTGGCGGGGGCGGCGAAGGAGAACCCATGACGAAGTTGGATTCGACGGACTCGAGCACGAGCGGCGAGAAGTCGCGCAGATTTCGCTGGCCCGCGTTCACCATCGTGGCCATCGCGATCGTCGCGTTCTTCGCGGGCGGATTCGGGGGGACCTTCCAGGGGAAGCTCACCGAGGTCCAGAAGAACGACAACGCCGCCTACCTGTCGAGTTCCGCCGAATCGACGATCGTCACCAACGAATCGTCCAAGTTCCTCACCGTCGAAACCATCCCCGGTTTCGTGCTGTTCCACAGCGACGCACCGCTCACCGACCAGGACAAGGCGGCCGTCGCTCAGGCGCACGACGCCATCGCGGCCGTCGACGGCGTCGACGCCGAAGGCATGTCGCAGCCGCAGTTCTCGGAGGACGGCACCACGGCGTCAATCTTCGTTCCCCTCGTCGCGAAGGAGGACGGCACGGCGGTCGCCGGTGACGTGCTCGCCGCCACCGAGGAGAACGTCCTCACCGCCGCGAAGAGCGCGGCCACCGGGCTCGAGGTGCTCCCCGCCGGTCCCGGCGGTCTGCTGGTGGCGTTCATCGACGCGTTCGCCGGTCTCGACGGCGCCCTGCTGGGCGCGGCCCTGCTCGTGGTGGTCCTCATCCTGCTGGTGGTGTACCGCTCCCCGGTGCTGTGGTTCTTCCCGCTCTTCTCGGCCCTGCTCGCGCTCGGTCTGGCGTCGATGGTCATCTACTTCCTGGCCAAGGCCGAGGTGCTCACGCTCACCGGGCAGAGTCAGGGCATCCTGTTCGTCCTCGTGATCGGGGCGGGCACCGACTATGCGCTGCTCCTGATCTCCCGCTATCGGGAAGAACTGCACTTCTATCCCAGCCGGTTCGACGCCATGATCAAGGCCTGGAAGGAATCCGCCCCTGCCATCACGGCGTCGGCGGTCACCGTCATCCTCGGTCTGCTGTGCCTGACGTTTTCCGAACTGAACTCCAACAAGAGCCTCGGTCCGGTCGCCGCGATCGGCATCGCGTGCACGTACCTCGTGATGATGACGTTCCTGCCGGTGGCGCTGTCCGCGGCGGGACGGTGGGTGTTCTGGCCGCGGAAACCGAAGGTGGACGAGGCCGCCGACCTCACCACGCACGGTCTGTGGGGCAAGATCGCCGCCCAGGTCGGAAGCAAGGACCGCTCCCTCTGGATCGGGACGACGGTGCTGCTGGCCGTGCTGTTCCTGGTCGGCATCGGCAGCCTGAAGACGGACGGGCTGTCCTCTTCGGAGAACTTCACCAACCGGCCGGACGCCGTCGTCGGCCAGGAGTTGTACGACTCCAAATTCGATCCGGGCGCCGGCGCACCCGCCGTCATCGTCACCAACGCCGATCAGACGAACGCGGTCATCGCAGCCGTGAGCGGCGTGGAAGGTGTGTCGACGGATCCCGGCGCGGTGTGCCCGCAGGTCGATGTCGAGAAGCTGTCCGCCCTCGTCAAGTCGAACCCGGCGGCGGTGGCTTCGGCGGCCGGACAGGGGTGCGCACCCGACTTCCTCACCGCCGCACCGATCGACGGGCGAATGGTCGTCAACGTGACCCTCGCCGACTCGTACGATTCGCCGGAAGCTCTCGAGACGGTGAAACGACTGCGGGACGCGGCACACGCCGTGCCCGGCGCCGACGCGCTCGTCGGTGGCAGCACGGCAACCACTCTCGACGTGCAGACGGCGTCGGTGCACGACCGGAACCTGATCATCCCGATCGTTCTCGTCGTCATCTTCGTCGTGCTGTCCCTCCTACTCCGCGCGCTGCTCACGCCGATCATCCTCATCGCCACCGTGGTCCTGTCGTTCGCGGCCACGCTCGGGGTGTGCGGGCTCTTCTTCACCCATGTCTTCCATTTCGCGAACGCGGATCCCGCGTTCCCGCTGTTCGCGTTCGTGTTCCTGGTGGCCCTCGGCATCGACTACAACATCTTCCTGATGACGCGGGTCCGCGAGGAAACCGAGGAACACGGCACCAAATCCGGTGTGCTGCGCGGTCTGGCGGTGACCGGTGGGGTCATCACGTCGGCCGGTGTCGTGCTCGCCGCGACGTTCGCGGTCCTCGGTGTGCTACCGCTGGTGTTCCTCGCCGAGGTCGGGTTCGCGGTCGCGTTCGGCGTGCTGCTCGACACGATCGTCGTGCGCAGCATTCTCGTCCCAGCGCTCTCCCACGACATCGGCAAGAAGATCTGGTGGCCGTCGGCGCTGGCGAAGGCCAAGGACTAATACGCCTCAGCCGTCCACAGGTGGAACAGGGCGTACGCCCGCCAGGGCCGCCACGCCTCGGCGAGTTCCGCAGCCTGTCTGCCGGTCTTGACCCCCAGCGCCCGTTTGAGGACGAGGTCGTCGGGTGTGAACGCGTCCGGGTCGCCCAGTACCCGCACCGTCAGATAGTCCGCCGTCCACGGACCGATGCCGGGCAGCGCGAGCAGACCGGCCCGGAACTCGGCCGGGTCGGTGTCCGCGCCGAGGCGCAGTCCGTTCGACGCGGCCTCGGCGAGTGAGAGCACCGTCCGGGCCCGGGCCCCGGTGAGACCGAGGGTCGAGCGGAACTGTTCGGGTGCGAGCGCCGCCAGCGTCTCCGGTTCGGGGAACGCGAAGAACCCGTCGTGGACCGGAAGGCCGTACGCGGCCACGAGCCGGCTGCCGAACGTCCGGGCAGCGGCCAGCGAAACCTGTTGTCCGAGAACGGTCAGGACCGCCGTCTCGAACCCGTCCACGCTCCCCAGGCGCCGCAGTCCCGGCCGTTGCGCCACGAGCGGAGCAAGCTGCGGGTGGCGGCTCAACGCGGCGTCGATCGGCAGCGGATCCGCGTCGAGGTCGAGCCAGCGCCGGACCGTGGCGGTCAGTGCCTCAACGTCGTCGCGGTGCGCCGGTGTCAGGTGCGCCTCGACATACCCGCCGGCGGGTCGCACGTGAACGGACACCAGCGCGGGCCCGTGCGGCCCGTCCAGCACCCGGGTGTGGGTTCCGTCGGGGTCGTGCCACTCGAGCCCGGCCACGGTGTGCGCGCGGAGCGCACCCCACAGCGGTGCGTGGGTGAACGGACCCCGATACGGCAGTCGCACTCTCATGTGTCCACGAGTCCCGTCACCCGCAGCGTGATGTTCAGTCGCCCCGTGGTCAACCCGCAGCCCGGATCACTCGTGCCGGGAAGCACTTTCGGCACACCGTGATACGCGAAGCGCGACTCGCCGCCGAACACGAACAGGTCGCCGGACAGCAGTTCGACGTCGGTGTACGGCTTGGTGCGGGTGGCGGTGTTCCCGAACCGGAACGTGCACGTGTCGCCGATGCTCAACGACACCACGGGCGCATCGGATCGTTCCTCCTTGTCCTGGTGCATGCCCATCTTCGCGGCGTCGTCGTAGAAGTTGATCAGCGCGGCATCGGGCGTGTACCCGGCGGCGGGCTCCCCGTAGGCGTCGCCGACCGCCCGCCGGCCGAGTTCGACCAGCCAGTCGGGTAGCGGCGCGACGCGCCCACCGCCCGCGTCGTCGGCGGTGCGCGAATAGGAGTACGGCTTCCAGTGCCAGCCGAGGCACACCGTCTGCACCGACATGCGGTGTCCCGTCGGCAGTTGCGCGGCCCGCATCGGGACCGGCGCGGTGGCCCAGCGCCGGCATTCGGCCACCAGGTGGCGTTGCTCCTCCGGCGTGAGCCAGTCGGGGACGCGGACGGCGCCGGGCGCCACCACGGTCCGGGGTCGGGGTATCAAGGCGGACATCACGGTCACTCCGCGTCGTGCAGGACCAGGCCGAGGGTCCGGCGGGTGCCGCGTCTGATGGTGCTGACGCCGTGCCGTACCGGCCCCGTCGACCAACCGCGGGTCGAGCGCACGGGACGGTCCCGGGTGGTGAAGATCAGCGCGTGACCCTGCCGCAGCGTCGTCACCGTTCCTCGCGACTGGGCGCGGGGTCGCTGCTCGACGAGCATGAACTCGCCGCCCTCGTGATCCACCCCCGGTCGGTCGAGCCCGATCACCACCTGCAACGGGAACACCAGGTCGCCGTAGAGGTCGCGGTGCAGCGCGTTCCAGTCGTTCGCCCGGTAGCTGAGCAGGATCGGCGTCGCCCGCTTCTGACCGGCGTCGTGGCACATGTCCAGCCATTCGTCCAGGGTGTCCGGCCACGGCGACGGCTGCCTCAGCTTGACCGCCCAGTCCCGTGCCACGGGAAGCAGTTTCGGGTAGAAGGCGGCGCGGAGTTCGGCCACGACCTCCGGTAACGGATAGTCGAAGTACCGGTACTGTCCCGAGCCGAAGCGGTGCCGGGCCATGTCCACGGTGGACCGGAAACGGTCGACCTCCTCGTACATGTCCGCGATCTGCCCGCATTCCTCGGCGGTCAGGATCTGCTCCGATTGCGCGCACCCCGCGGCGTCGGTCTCGGCGTGCAGCGTCGGCCAATTCAGAGCGTTCACGCGCTGCGTCACGGTGGTCATGCCGCCGCCTCCAAGGTCAGCAGAATCGACTTGGCCTCCGGCCCACCGGCGTACTGGCCCATGCTGCCGTCGCTGCGGACCACCCGGTGGCAGGGCACCACGACGGGCAGCGGATTCAGCGCACACGCGGTGCCGACCGCGCGCACCGCTTTCGGACTGCCCGCGGCGACTGCGACCGCCGCGTAACTGGCGGTGTGCCCGTAGTCGATATCGGGGAGATGGCGCAGCACCTCGAGCCGGAATCCCTTGGACAGCCGGAAGTCCAGCGGGACGTCGAAGCTCGTGCGCCTGCCGAGGAAGTATTCGTCGATCTCGTGGGCGACCCGGTCGAGCCGGGCCGGTGCGCGCAGGATCCGGGGACTGATCTGCTCGGCGAGGGTCTGCAGCACGGCGTCGTGATCCTGGCTGGGGAAGGCGACCCGCACCAGCCCGCGATCGGTGGCGGCGAGCAGCAGCGAACCGACCGGGGTGTCGAGTGTCCGGTACGCGACGTCGAGGAGCCCGGCTTCGGCGGCGGCGGCGGCGAGACGCTCACGCAGTTTCTGCTCGACCGGGGAGTCCAACGGGTACAGGGCGTAGACGATGTCGGGCATGTTCATGTGATGTCTCCACTCACAGAGATCGAGAGGGTCTTGCGTAGCGCCGCAACGCCGTCCGCGGCCGCCCGCCGCGACGCGGCCGGGGAGTTGCCCAGGATCACCGCGATCTCGGTATACGGCAGCCCTGCCAGGTAGTGATACGCCACCGCCGCCCGCTGCTTCATCGGCAGGGCACCGACCGCCTTCCACAACTCCGGGTCCTGGCCGCCGGGAAGTCCGCGGTCGGTCGTCTGCTCCGGCAGTTCGTCGGTGGGGACGGGCCGCCGGTCGCGCGCACGGATGTGGTCGAGCGCCTTCCGGTGCGCGATCGTCACCAGCCACGCCTCGACGTTGCTCTCCGGACCCAGATCGGGGTACGCGCGCATCGCGGCGATGAACGTCTCCGACCAGGCGTCCTCGGCGTCCACCGGACCGACCACGGCCCGGCAGACCCGCAGGACCGTCCGGCCGTGCTCGGCCACGACGTCTTCGAACGGCTTCAGCGTCATCGGCTCAGCCGGAGCCCCGCCCGTTCCGCTTCGCGTTCGAGCAGGAACCGTTTGCGGTCGAGACCGCCCGCATACCCCGTCAGGCTGCCGTTGCTCCCGATCACCCGGTGACACGGGATGATGATGCTGATCGGATTCCTGCCGTTCGCCGTCGCCACCGCGCGAACCGCGGTCGGAGTGCCGAGGGAATCGGCCAGCTGACCGTACGTCCAGGTGTCGCCGTACGGGATGGTGCGCAGAGCGTCCCACACTCGTTTCTGGAACGGGGTGCCCCGCGCAGCGAGCGGGACGGTGAAGTCGGTCCGCCGGCCGTCGAAGTATTCGGCGAGCTGGGTGGTTGCCTCGTCGAACCCTGCGGTGTCGCGGTCGCCGAACGTCGCGGGATTCGGCTGATGCCGGTGTTCGACCATGTAGATGCCGCTCAGCACCCCGTCGACGCTCACCAGCGTCAGGGGGCCAATCGGCGAATCGATGACAGTGTGTGCTGCTCGGTCGGCATTCACGGTGCCAATCCTTCCAGGTGTACGGGCCTCTGGAAGGTAGACGTCTGCCACGACCGAAACGTGAGGTGCGGAATACATCAGGCAGGATGGGCCGATGGCTCTCGTACAACTCGGCACCCGCGACCTGGTGCGTACCGTCACCGGTGTCGCCCGGTGGTCGGTGGACACCGCTGAACTCGTCGTCTCCCTTCCCGGCCGGATCGGTGTCCTCCTGGACCAGGTCGAGGCACTGATCGCCCGCATCGAGGCGATCTGCGACGGCGCCGAGATCGCGGTGGCGCGGGCGAACGGGGTTGCGGAAGCGGCGGCCACCGTCGTCGCCACGGCGGGGAACACGTCCGCGTCGGCGCAGACGCTGATCGGCCTGTACGAGCCGCTCGCGACGAAGGCCGCCCCACTCGCGCAGCGGTTCGTCGACGACCTCACCGAGGAGGAGATTCACGCCGCGATCGGGTTGGTGAACCACCTGCCCGAGCTGACGATGCGCATGGAGGGGCTACTGCCGATCCTGGCGACCCTCGACACCGTGTCGCCGGAGATCCACCAGCTCCTCGAGGAGGTCCAGGGGGTGCGTCAGGCGATCCAGGGCGTCCCCGGGTTCAAGTTCTTCCGCAAGCGCGGCGAGGCGCAGGAAGACGAGGACTAGGCGCGGTAGCCGTCCGTTCCGGCCCGTCCGACGACGATCTTCGGGACCACCGCGCGCGAGGACAGCCGCAGCAGGGCGTCGACGAGTTCGACGATGTCGTTCACCTCGATCATCGTCTCGGGCGGAATCGTGTCGTGCGTCCACGCGGCCATGTCGGTGTCGACGTACGCCGGGGCGAGGGCGGTCGCGGAGATCCCGTTGCACGACTCCTCCACGTTCAGCGTCTCGGTGAGCGAGATCAGCGCGGCCTTGGTGGCCCCGTAGACGGCAAGCCCTGCCTCGGCGTACACGCCGGTGATCGATGCCAGGGCGACGACCTTGGATCCGCGTCCCGGGTTCTCCGCCGCACCGGTCCGGAGCAGAGGCAGCGACTGCTGCAGCAGGCTGAACGGCGCCCGCAGGTTGACGCCCAGGCTCTTGTCGAATCGGCGCATCGGGAATTCGCCGATGGCGCCGGCGGTACCCACCCCGGCGTTGAGTACCAGTGCGTTCAGCGAACCGAAGGCGTCGGCGTGCGCCTCGACGACCCGTCCCGCCGATTCCTCGTCGGCGAGATCCCCGGCGACCACGACGACGTCCTTCGCGCCTGCGGTCCGCAGGTCGGCGCCCACCGCTTCGAGCCGCTCACGATCGCGAGCCGTGATCGTCAGCCCGTACCCCTGCTCCGCGAGGCGGGTGGCGATGCCGAGTCCGATGCCACGCGAGGCACCGGTGATCAGTGCGCTGCGGCTCATACCGTCTGTCCTTTCAGGGCGCGCAGGCCCGCCGCGATGAATTCGGGCACCGCGTCGCCTGCCTTGTCGAAACCGTCACCGACGGTGGCGCCGGCCCGGTAGCGGTGGTTGATGCCCTCGGCGATGACGGCGAGTTTGAAGTTCGCGAGCGCCAGATAGAAGTTCCAGTGCACCAGTTCACGCCCCGACGCCACGGTGTAGCGCTGCGCCAGATCGTCGGCCGACGGCAGTCGCGGGCTCGTCCACGCCGCCGGTTCGCCGAGCACCAGGTCGAGAGCCGGATGCCGGTAGACGCACATCAGAGCGACGTCGGTGAGCGGGTCACCGAGGGTCGAGAGTTCCCAATCCACGACCGCCGCCACGGTGCTCACGTCACCGGGCGCCAGGATCGTGTTGTCGATGCGGTAGTCGCCGTGCACGATCGACGACTCCGACTGCTGCGGAATCGACTCGGCCAGTGCGGCATGCAGGCGGTCGACGTCGGCGGAATCCGTCGTCTTCACCCGCCCCCACTGACTCGCCCACAGCTTCACCTGCCGGGCCACGTAGCCGTCCGCGCGGCCGAGCTGACCCAGGCCGACGGCGTCGTAGTCGACGTTGTGCAACGCGCCGAGCACGCGGACAAGTTCGTCGGTGCACGAATCGATGTCCGCGTCGGACAGAGCATCGAGGTCCGATTTGGTCCGGATCACCTGGCCCGTCACGTGTTCCACCACGGTGAACGGCGCGCCCATCACGCTGTCGTCCTCACACAGCGCGACGGTCGCGGCGACCGGCACGTCGGTGCCCTGCAGCGCCGAGGTGATGCGGAACTCGCGGGCCACGTCGTGCGCGGAGGGTGTGAGCCCCGCGGTGGGCGGCCTTCGCAGCACCCACCGCGAGGAGTCGTCGAGAATGGCGTACGTGAGGTTGGACTTGCCGCCCGAGATCAGGTCGGCCCGCAACTCGCCATTCAGAGGGACATTCGAGTCGGACAGGAACTTCTGCAGAGCAACGAGATCGAGGCCGCGATGTTCACTCATGCGCCTGCCTCCCGCGCGGCCTTCTTCGCGGCACCCACCACGCGCTTGGCAATGGCCCAGCGATGCACCTCGGACGGGCCGTCGTACACGCGGAACGGCCGCACCTCACGGGACAGCCGTGCGAGTGGCAGGTCGCCGGACACCCCGAGGCCGCCGCACATCTGCACGGAGTTGTCGACGATCCGGAAGATCGCCTCCGCGGCGTAGGTCTTCGCGATCGAGGTCGAGTTGCTCGCGTGGCCGCCCTGATCGAGTTCCCAGCAGGCCCGCGTCAGCAGCGCCCGGGTGGCGGCGATGTCGATCTCGTTGTCCGCGATCATCTTCTGGACCATGCCGAGATCGCCCAGCTTGCCGCCGAAACCGTCACGCTGCGCGACGTGCGCCACGGCGACGTCGTGGCCGCGGCGCGCGGCGCCCAGCCAGCGCATGACGTGCGTCATCCGGGCGGGCCCGAGCCGGACCTGCGCGTACGCGAATCCCTGGTCCACCTCGCCGAGAACCCCGCTGTCGGGGACGAACAGATCCTCGAAGAACACCTCGCAGTGCCCGCCGATCATCGCCCGGTCGAGGGTGTCGATGTGACGCCCCACCGTCAGCCCCTCCGCGTCGGCCGGCGTGAGGAACATCGTGGCGCCGCCGCGGTCGCCGGGCACGCCGGACGTGCGAGCGAAGATGATGAAGAATCCGGCGCCGTCGGCTCCGGTGATGAAGTACTTGTGGCCGTTGATCTTCCACCCGCCCGGCACCTTCTCGGCGCGCGTGGTCAGCGCGGACGGGTCGGAGCCGGCTCCGGGCGACGGCTCGGTCATGGCGAACGCCGACCGCACGTCGCCGTTCGCGAGCGGGGCGAGGAACCGCTCCTTCTGCTCGGGGCTCGCGATGTGCGCGAGCATGTGGACGTTGCCCTCGTCGGGTGCGCCGATGTTCAGTGCCGTCGGGCCGAACAGCGAGTAGCCGGCGGCCTCGAAGACGGGCGCGCGGTCGGTCATGTTCAGGCCGTGCCCGCCGTACTCGACGGGTGCGTGCGGGGCGAAGACTCCGGCGTCCTTGGCCGCCTTCTGCATCTGCACGCGCAGGGTGTCGCCACCGGCGGCGGTGATGTCGCCGCCGTGCTCGTCCTCGATGGGCAGCACGACTTCGCGGATGAACGCCTCGGTCTTCTCGACGAGTGCGGTCACCTCGGGTGCATAGGACAGATCGATCGCCACAACTACCTCCAGTCAGTACGGCGACTCCGGTACCGACCGATCACTCGCTCGGTCGAAGTCGTTCCCGAGAATCCCACAGGTTCGGAACGGGGTCAAGCCTCAGTCGGATGTGCCGACGGCACTCCTCGCGATCGCCAGGTACCGCTCGACCAGTTCGTCGGGCGACAACGGCCCGTCCTCGCGGTACCAGGTGGACACCGCGACGCACATGGTGACCACGGCGCGGCTCGCGTCCTGCGGGAACGGTGTCCGGAAATGCCCGGCCGCAACCCCGTCCCGGACGATGTCGTCGAGCATCTCCTGCTGCTCGTCGCGCAGCGCGATGTACGCCCGCCTGCTCTCCGGTTCCATGCTCCGCGTCTCACGGGACGCGACGAAGGCCTGTTCCCGGCGGAACATGTGGAACCGCAGCAACGACTCGATGACCGCGTCGAACCGCTCCCCCGGCGTCGGGCCCGCCTCGGACACCGCCGCGCGACTGCGATCGAGGAGATCCCGCATCACGACATTCGTCAGCCCCACCAGCAACGCCTGCTTGGAGGGGTAATGGTGATAGAGACCGGGGACCGAGAGGCCGGCCCGCGATGCGATCTCACGGATCGACGCGCCGTCGTAGCCCTTCTCGACGAACGCCGCCAGCGCCGCGGCCAGAACCTTCGACAACCCCTGGTCGGTGTACTCACGCCACGAACTGCCGCGCTGGGTGCCCTCTACCGTCATGGGTCCTACGGTAGAACAGGAACCCGCCGCTCCCCTGCCGTGGTCGCGGGAGTTGACTAGAGTCGAACGAGGTCGCCCAGATCGACAGCCTTCTCCGACAGAGAGCCAGGGACCACCCGATGATCCACGTCCGTCACTCCGCGATCGCAGCCGTGCCCCTCCACGTGGCATTCGCGTACATCGACGACTACCGGACGGTCCCCGACTGGATGTTCGGAGTCTCGGAATTCCGTCCGATCGGCGAATTCGACCAGGGGCTGGAGTCGACATTCGACGCCGCGATACACATCGGCCCGAGCACCCTGCGCTCCCGCCTCGAGGTCACCGAGTGGGTGCAGGACCGGGTCATCACCCTGGCGTCGCTCGACGGCGCCGCCAACTCCTCCACCTGGGAGTTCACCGCGCACGGTGAGGACAAGACCGAGATCAGCGTGGACTTCGCGTACAAACTCCCCGGCGGTCTCACCGGCAGGGCCCTCGGTCTCATCGTCGAACCGTTCGTCGAAACGGCCGTGAAGAACACCGAGGCCACCCTGCGGCACAACCTCGAGGAGCTGTACGCGAAGCGCGCCCGCTAGCGTCCGGGCAGGAACGCCAGCCGTCCGACCGTCGTCCCCTCGCCGAGGCGTCCGATGCCGTCCGCGACGTCGGTGAGCCCGAGTCGCTCGCTGATCATCGGTTTGATCTCGCTGGCCGCCGTCATCCTCGTCAGCTCGTCGTGACACTCCCGGATGGCGGCGGGGTCGTAGGCGTTGTACAGACCCCAGTGCAGCCCGATGATCGAGTAGTTCTTGATCAGCGCGTGGTTCAGCCCGGGTGACGGGATGGTGCCACTCGCGAACCCGATCACGATGATGCGCCCCTCGAACGCGATGCATTTGGTCGACTTCGTGTAGGAGTCGCCGCCCACCGGATCGAACACGACGTCCGCACCGCGGCCGTCCGTGAAGTCCTTCACGGCCTGGACGAAGTCCTCGCTGTGCCGGTCGATGACGAGGTCGGCACCGAGTTCCCGCGTGTAGGCCGCCTTCTCGGGCCCGCCGACGACGCCGATCACCTTGGCGCCTGCCGCCTTGCCCAGTTGCACGGCCGCGCTGCCCACACCACCTGCCGCGGCCTGGACGAGCAGGGTTTCGCCGGGCTGGATCTGCGTTCTGCGGTGCAGCGCAAACCATCCCGTCTGGTACCCGATCGACAGTGCCGACGCTTCGGCGTCGTCGAGGGCCTCCGGGGCGGGGAACGCGGTGGCCGCCGACATGACGGCCAGCTCCGCGAATCCGCCGTTCGGCAGGCTCGGCATGCCGATCACCCGCTCGCCGACGGCGAACCCGGTGACGCCCTCCCCCAGCTCCACCACCTCGCCGCACAGCTCCACACCGGGAGTGAACGGAAGCGGCGGCTTGATCTGGTACTCACCGCGGCACAACAGCACATCCGGGAAGTTGGCGGCCGCGGAGAGCACCTTGACCAGCAACTCTCCGGGCTTCGGCTCGAGGTCGGGGATGTCCTCGAACGTCAGGACGTCCCGCGGCTGACCCAGTTCGTGTACACGCCACGCCTTCATCGATCAGTCCTTCGGTCCACCGGCGACGTAGACAACCTGACCCGACACGAATCCGGCGCCCTCGCTGACGAAGAACGACGCGGTGTGCGCGATGTCCTCGGGCTGCCCGACACGGTTGACGGGGATCTGCGACGCCGCCGCCTTCTTGAAGTCCTCGAAGCCGACACCCACCCGCTCGGCGGTCGCGGCAGTCATCTCCGTCTCGATGAACCCGGGGGCGATCGCGTTTGCGGTGACACCGAACTTGCCGAGTTCGAACGCCAGGGTCTTGGTGAAGCCCTGCATACCCGCCTTCGCGGCGGAGTAGTTGACCTGCCCGCGGTTGCCGAGCGCGGACGTGCTCGACAGGTTCACGATCCGGCCGAACTTGGCGTCCACCATGTGCTTCTGCACGGCCCGCGACATCAGGAACGCGCCACGCAGGTGCACGTTCATCACGGCATCCCAGTCGTCGACGGTCATCTTGAACAGCAGGTTGTCGCGGGTGATTCCGGCGTTGTTGATCAGGATCGTCGGGGCGCCCAGTTCATTCGCCACCCGTTCGACTGCCGCGGCAACGGACGCCTCGTCGGCGACGTTCGCGCCCACGGCCAGGGCTTCGCCGCCCGCGGCCTTGATCGCGTCGACGGTGCCGGCACATGCTGCCTCGTCGAGGTCGAGCACGGCGACGGCGTACCCGTCGCTCGCCAGCCGCTTCGCGACGGCGGCGCCGATGCCCCTGGCGGACCCGGTGACGATGGCGGTTCTACGTTCCTGGCTCACTTGTTTCCTCCATGCTGGTTGTTCTCGGTCTTCGTACGGTATTTGCGCAGTTCGCTTCTCGGTCAGGTCAGGACGGCTGGGCCAGGAGCGTCGCCTGGTAGCGGCGCATGCCCCGGATCCATCGGTCGTAGTCGGCGCCCTTGTGCCGGTACATCTCCAGCACCTCGGGGTGCGGAAGGATCAGGAATTGTTCGGCTTCCATTGCGGCGAGCACGCATTCGGCCACCTCGGCCGGTTCGAGCACCGAACCCGCGGTGGTGACGGCGCGTGCGGCGGTGGCCGACAGGGCGGCGTCGTCGGTGAGCAGTTTGGTGTTGACGCCCATCGGGCACAGGCAGCTGACGCGGACGCCTTTGTCGCCGTAGGTGACCGACAGCCATTCGGCGAATCCGACGGCGGCGTGCTTGGTCACCGAATACGGGGCGGACCCGATCTGAGTGAGCAGCCCGGCGGCCGACGCCGTGCTGACGAAGTACCCCTCCCCGCGCTCGATCCAGCCGGGAACGAGGCGGCGGGCCGCCCGGATGTGCGCTCGGACGTTCACATCGAGGGCGAGGTCCCACACGGCGTCGTCGGGTTCGAGTTGGTCGCCTGCCGCGACACCCGCGTTGGCGAAGTAAAGGTCGACGGGCCCGAAGGCCTGCTCCGCGGCGTCGATGACCGACGCGATCTGAGCGTCGTCGGACGCGTCGGCCTGCACTGCCAGCGCAGCGCCGGGATGCTCGGCGTCGATTCTCCGGACGATCGTTTCCAGCCCGGTGCCGTCGAGGTCGGTGACGACGACCTTGGCACCCTCGGCGGCGAGCCGCTCCGCGAGTGCACTGCCGATTCCACCTCCGCCACCGGTGACGACGGCGACCTTCTGCGCAACCTGCACGAGATTCCTCCCTCGAGGGGACACGGACGTGGCCCCAGTCTTCCACAGAAATCACCTGAACCCGGTGTCGGATTCAGTTTTGTGGACCGAAGTGTCCCATACGCTCACGCCGCCAGCGAGAGCTCAGCTCCGCTCGGGGAACCTCAGTCCGTTCGCCCAGATCCGCGTCGTCGTGAACACGACGTCGTCGAAGTCGACAGGAGTGCCGTCGGTCCCGTTCACGCTGGCCACGAACACGTTGTACGCCAGCCTGCTGACCATCCCCGACAACGCACGCGACGCCAGCATCGGGTCCAGTTCCTTGTCTGCGATGCCCCGCGCCTGCAGCTCGGCGATCCCCCGCGCGTTGCGCGCGATGAACGCGTCGGCCCGCTGACGCCGCAGGTCCGCGAACGCCGGGTCGATGTGCGCCACCTGCTCGAGCAGCCCCATCAGCTTGGCGTTGCGCCGGTAGGCCTCCAGGTAGGCGCGGTTGCTCGCCTCCAGCACCGCGTAGGGGTCGTCGGTGTCCTGCACCCGCTTCATGCCCGGGTGCATCATGTCTTCCTGCGCCACCTCGAGGACGGCGGCGAAGACCTGCTCCTTGTTGTCGAAGTAGGTGTAGAACGACCCCGTCGAGCAGTTCGCTTCCTTCGTGATGTCGGTGAGCCTGGCGTCGAGGTACCCGGACCGCTCGAACACCGTCCGCGCGGCCGCCACCAGCGCCGCGCGCGTGCGTGCACCGCGAGGGGTCGCCGGAGGCTCCCGCAGCAGATCGGTGGCCGCCATCGACGGGGCGGGCTGGTCGTCCCACTCTTCATGGACGGTGCGCGTGGTCATTTCCTACTTATACGCCAGCACCGCAGCCCCGCCCAACCCGGCGCTCAGGTGATGGTGATGCCGCCGTCCACCGCGATCGTCTGACCGGTGACGTACGCCGCGGCGTCCGACGCGAGCCAGACCACGGTCGCGGCCAGCTCCTCCGGGTCACCGAGGCGACCGAGAACCAGACGCGATTTCATCGATTCGAGGTACCCGTCCTGGTACTGGTCCGTCATCTCCGTCTCGAAGAATCCGGGAGCGATCGCATTCACGCGGATGCCCTTGCGGGCACCCCACTGCTGCGCCAGATCGCGGGTCAGACCGATGACCCCGGCCTTGCTCGCGGCATACGCGGCCTGCGGAAGTCCCGCGGTCGTGAGGCCCAGCACGCTCGCGATGTTCACGATCGCGCTGCCCGGCTTCATGACCCTGCCCGCCGCCTGCGCCGCCCAGTAGGAGCCGTTCAGATTGATGTCGACGACCTGCCGGAACTGTTCCGGCGTCTCCCTCGTCGCGGGGACGGCAGTACCGACGCCCGCGTTGTTGACGAGAACGTCGACGCGGCCGAACTTCTCCATCGCCTCGTCGATCATGTTCTGCGCCTGCGCCGGGTCGACGATGTCCGTCGCGACGCACAACGCCTGACGTCCCGCGGCCCGAACCAGTTCCGCGGTCTTCTCCAGACGGTCGGTACGGCGCGCAGCCAGCACCACGTCGGCGCCCGCCTCCGCCGCCGCCYGCGCGAACGCCACCCCGAGGCCCGACGACGCACCGGTCACGACGACCACCCGATCGGTCAAGCTGAACTTGTCGAGAACGGACATACGAAGCGACTCCTTTGTCGTCGGGCTGTGGGGGTGCGGACTCAGAGGCCGAGGTCGCGGCCGATCAGTTCCTTCATAATCTCGTTGGAACCGGCCCAGATCTTGGTGACACGGGCATCCATCCACGCACGCGCGGCACGGTATTCGATCATGAACCCGTAGCCACCGTGCAGCTGTACGCAGTGGTCGAGGACCTCGTTCTGCACCTGAGCAGTCCACCACTTGGCCTTCGCGGCGTCCACTGCCGTCAGCTCGCCGTCGGCATGTGCGGCGACGCAGTTGTCGACGTACGCCTGGGTGACCTCGACACGGGTGACGAGGTCGGCGAGAAGGAACTTGTTCCACTGCAGCGACCCGATGGGCTGCCCGAATGCCTTGCGGTCCTTGGCGTACTGGATCGTCTCCTCGAGAATCGGCGCGGCGTGCGCGATGTTCGAGACGGCGGCGCCGACACGCTCCTGCGGCAGCATCTCCATCATGTGGATGAAACCGCGGTCGATCTCACCGATGATGTTCGTCGACGGCACGCGCACGTTCTCGAAGAACAGTTCGGCGGTGTCGGACTCGTGCTGGCCGACCTTGTCGAGCTTGCGTCCGCGCTCGAAGCCCTCCATGCCCGTCTCGACGGCGAACAGCGTGATGCCCTTGGACTTCTTCTCGGGGCTGGTGCGCGCGGCGACGATCACCAGGTCGGCGTTGTAGCCGTTGGTGATGAACGTCTTGGAACCGTTGATGATCCAGTCGTCGCCGTCCTTGACCGCGGTGGTCTTGAGCGAGGCGAGGTCGGAACCGCCGGAAGGCTCGGTCATGCCGATCGCGGTGAGCAGTTCACCGGTGCAGAACTTGGGCAGCCAGCGCTGCTTCTGCTCCTCGGTCGTGAGCTGCACGAGATACGGCGCGACGACATCGGCGTGAATGCCGAAGCTCGACGACACTGCGGCGCTTGCGCGTGCGAGTTCCTCCCCGAGGACTGCGTTGAACCGGTAGTCGCCGGCCTCGCTTCCGCCGTACGCCTCCGGGACCTCGAGGCCGAGGAAACCGTTGCGGCCCGCCTCGAGCCAGATCTCGCGGTCGATGAAGCGCTGCGCGATGAGCTTGTCTGCCACCGGCAGCAGGTTGCGGTTCACGAACTCCCGGACCGATTCGCGGAATGCCTCGTGATCGGGGCCGTACAGGGTGCGTCGCATGACCGCTCCTTCTGGATGTCGAGCTTTGACTGGTTCACGCTTCGAGCATGTAAGCGTCTGCTTATTTTCTAAGCGCTTGCTTATACTGATGGGGTGACGCGGTATTGTCAACAGCCGCGCAGCCGAGGATGGAGAAAGACATGAGCGAATCACCCAGTCAGGTGATCAGCCCGTCCAAGGCTGCCGCCCGCATCCGAGCTGCAGCCGTCGACGCGTTCGCTACCAGCGGATACGGAGGCACCACCACTCGCGAGATCGCCGCCCGCCTCGACATGAGCCCGGCCGCGATGTACCCGCACTACCGCTCCAAGGAAGAACTGCTCTTCGCGATCAGTTACGAAGGCCACACCGCCGCGCTCGACGTCGTCGTGAGTGCAGACCTCCCAGACGAGGCACCCTCGACGAGACTGCAAGCGCTGATCGGCGCGTTCGCGAGCTGGCAGGCCACCCACCACGCACAGGCCCGCGTCGTCCAGTACGAACTCAACGCCCTCACGCCGGAGCACTACCGCGACGTGGTCAAACTGCGCCGCGACATCACCCACATCGTCCGCTCCGTCGTCGACGCCGGAGCAGCATCCGGCGAATTCACCGTCCCCGACGGCGAAGGCGTCACCCTCGCCCTCATGTCACTGTGCGTCGACATCTGCCGCTGGTTTCCCGCAGGCGCCTACACCGAGCCGGAGACCGTCGCGGACCTCTACGCCGGCCTCGCCATGCGACTGGTCGGGGCAGCGTAGGTATTGCGTTGGGTATTGCCGGGGTCCCGTGGTCGGGTTAAGATAGAACATACGTTCGATTCGGGGGATTCGGCAGTCGCGGGGGGTCGGGGTGGATACAGGGGCGGTAATCGCGTTTCTGGCCGAGGTGCCGAAACTCGATCGGGATATCGACGATGCGACGCGCATCGATGTACTCCGGGCACTGGAAGAGGTGAAGGCCGCATGCGCCGGCGTACAGGCCCGGGTGACCGCAGACCTCGACGCCTCCATCCGAGCCGAACGAGCGGACCRCAATGTGCCGCTGCCGCAGCGCGGGCGCGGCATCGCAAACCAGGTTGCGCTGGCACGACGGGACTCACCATTTCGCGGCGGTCGCCATCTCGGCATGGCGACCGCTCTCGTCCACGAGATGCCCTGCACCTTGGCGCTGCTCGAGCGAGGGCTGCTCAGCGAGTGGCGAGCGACAATCCTCGTCCGCGAAACGGCATGCCTGACCCGAGAAGATCGCACAGCGATCGACTACCTGCTGTGCGGCGACCCGGCAACGTTGGACGGGCTCGGCGACCAGGCGGTGTGCGCGAAAGTTCGCGCGGCAGCCGCGGAAGTCGACGCCGAGGCCGTGGTGCGGCGGGCGCGCAAGGCCGTGTCGGATCGGCGGGTCACCTCCCGTCCCGCACCGGACACCATGGCCTACGTCAGCGCCCTGCTACCCGTCGCGCAGGGGGTCGCGGTGCACGCCACCCTCGCACGTGACGCCGACTCGATCCTCGCCGCGGGCGACGAACGCACGCGGTCGCAGATCATGGCCGACCTCCTCGTGTCCAGAGTCACCGGCACACACCACACGGCGACGACACCGCCGATCACCGTGAACTTGGTGATCTCCGATCGCGCCCTCCTCGACAACGGATCCGAACCAGCCCACGTGCAGGGATACGGGCCTGTCCCCGCCGAACTGGCGGGGCACTGGATTTCCGAGGCAGTCCAGGCAGCGATCGATCCAGACACCGGAGATGCGACGCGGGTGAACCTGCGCCGTCTGTACGCCAACCCACAGTCGGGAGCGCTGACCGCGACCGAATCCCGGGCCCGCTGCTTCCCCGCCGGGTTGGCGAGGCTCATCGATCTACGCGATCGAACCTGCCGGACACCCTGGTGCGATGCCCCGATCCGGCACCACGACCACATCCGACCCCGCGAAAGCGAGGGCCCGACGACCGCGCACAACGGCGCCGGTCTGTGCGCAGCCTGCAACTACGCCAAACAAGGCGCAGGATGGAACGCCACCCCTCATCAGCGGCCCGGAGGACTGCACCACATCGAGGTCTACACCCCCACCGGACACCGGTACCGATCGACAGCACCACCACTACCGAAACCATTGCCATTCCACGAGCTTCAGACCGACTCACCCGTCGAACGCATCCTCATCGAATTCCTCAACGCAGCCTGAACATTGCAGCGCTGCGCACCAGACCGAATGACACACCCGTGCGGTAGCATCTCCGCACGCGGCCGAGGGGGTCCTGTCGAGCACTGGGGGGATGGGAATGAGCAAAACACTGCGTCTGGAAGATGACGCCATCCAACGATGCGTGGGCATCTGCAACACGATGATCGACCAGCTTGATGACGCTCTCAAGAAGTCCAGAGCACTAAGCAACGTCACTGGCTTCGGCAGTTTCGACTCTGCGATTCAGCTGCAATCTCGCTATGAGGAGAAACTGAATGGTGGCAACGGGTCCGGCTCAGTAGTTGAGCGACTTGACCAGTTTCGGAAAGTTATCGAAGTAATGCGCGACACGTTCATAACGGGTGGCGAAGAATTCGCAGATGCCGATAGCGCGATTAGTCGAGCTCTAGGCGCAATGGAGGGGGAAGTCAGTCGATGAGCCGTGTCATCGTGCGTACGGGGGCGGTATTGGCCGTCGCGTTCCTAGCGGGGTGCGGGTCGCAGACTGCGGATGGCCAATCGAGTCCCGACAGTGCATCCACCCCGACTTCTGCACGTACACCGCGCCACGTCGATCAATCTGATCGCCCACCAGTCTCGTTCGATCCCTGCCTCGATCTGCCTGATGACACTCTCGTCGCGGCTGGATACGACCCTACGAGCGAAACAAACGCTGACTTCACACCCGATTCTTATACCTTCCTTGGATGCAGTTACGACACACAGCAGCGCCTCTACGGCTTGAATATTCTGTCGGGAAATATCGCATTCGCCGAGGAGAGGGAGAAAACCAAGGGATACTCAACCCCGACCGAAATCAACGGACGGCCTGCGCTTCTCAAATGGGAAACCAACAAACCAAACGCGTGCGYACTGTCGATCGAAACCCCTTATGGGGTGCTTATTCTTGACCGGAGCGTTTTCCAGGGTCACGGGGTTGATGCACCGGAGGCCGAATGGTGTGCGGGACTGGAAGAGACAGCCCGCACCTTTGAGCCGTTCATCCCGAAGGGGGACTGACCGATGGCACCGAAGGACCCGCTCGCTCCCCTTTTCGATGCAGTACTGCCGAATGGCGCCGGCGATCAGCACCGCACACGGTTGCAGAGGTCCGCGCAGCAACTCGGGTCAGAGGACATCGATCCGCCGTACATCACGACGATGGAGAGCTTCGAAGGCTGGCAGCATTCGGAGATCTATGCGAAGACGCAGGATTTGGATCCGAGTGTCATCGGGGATCTTGCTCAGGCTTGCCACGCGATCGTCGGCTCGCTGCCCATTGGCTTCGGGTTCGCACTTCTGAAGAACACGATTGCCGAAAAGTGGGAGGGCGCCGCCGCCGACGCGGCGCTCGCGGCAACAGAAACCCTTGCGGGCGTGAGTGACCAGTTGACCTCGGGAGTGCAGGCGATTGGCGTGAAGCTCGACATTCTCAGTAGCGCTGCGCAGGATGTGAAGAACAGCATCCCCGCGCCGACGTCGGAACAACCCCTCAGCCTTCTCCCTCTGACGCCCACTGCCGCCGAAGCTCAGGAAGCAGCGCGGGATGCGGCGAGGGAAGAGGCCATTCGGAAGCTGCAGAACATCTATGTCCCGAACTACCGGGACGTGGGTACCAACGTTCCGGTCCTCCCGGCACCGCATTCACTCAGCGGCGGGCCCGGTTCGACCGATCCGAATCTCACTGCGCCTACCTCGGGCGGCCCCAGTTCTTGGAACACATCCGACAGCAGTACCTTCTCCGCGCCGAGCGATGGCGATGCGTCTGTGAATGGTGAGACCCCTGGGGCCGAGGGTTCCGCGGAGGATGATGCCGCGACCACGTCTGCAGCGAATGCCGAGGCTGCCGCCAATCAGGGCGCCGGTGCCGGTGCCGGATCCGGTTCGGCCGCACAGACTGCGGCTGCGAATGCGCAGAACGCTGCTGGTGCAGGTTCGCAGTCGGGCAACGGCACGGGCGGCACGGGCTATGGCGGGATCGCCGGTGGTTCGGGGTCCGGTGCATCCGGCGCCGGCGGATCGGGTGTCGGGGGTTCGGCGTCGAGCACGCGCCGGAAGAACGACAAACGCGAGTCCGAGTCCAACTCGGGTGGTGTGGTTCCGGGTGGCCCGATCCCGTCGGGTGGTGCGGCGGCGGGTGCAGGGGCGGCGGCCGCTGCCGCGGCGGCGACGCCGGTGAAACCGAGCATGAGTCGCCCCGGGATGGGTATGGCACCCGGCATGATGGGTGCGCCCGGCCGGGCAGGCGGAAACGGCGAGGGCGACACGGAGCATCAGACGCCGAGCTACCTCATCACCGTCGACAACGGCAACGACCTGATCGGTAAACTCGACCCCGTCGCACCGCCGGTGATCGGCGCATGAACTGGCGGCTGACGTCAGCTCAATTCATGTGCCTTTGGGAGGCAACCGATCTCGACCGGATGCCGTACCCGCTGAAGTACCGGTCCGCCGCGGCGACGGAAGACCAGTACGCGATCCAGCAACGCGAACTCGAGCAGTGGCGGTTCGCGCTCGACGAACCGAAACTGGTCGCCGCGATCCAGGTGCTCCGGAACCCGCAGGTGTCCGTCACGGTGCTCGCCCCCTCCCCCGAACTCGACTCCGGGATCCGGCGGAGGGGCAGCATCCGTGGCCGGGTCGCCGTCGTCGCCGAACAGCTCCGCGACGAACCGGGACGCGGCGACATCCGGATCGACGCGGGCGTGGAGAGCGACGCGGGCGTGGAGAGCGTCGACGAGTTCACCGCCCGACTCCTGGACGACCTGCCCGACTGCGCTCCCGGACGAACCCCGTCGCTGACCGCGCACCCCGACGACCTCCAGAGCCGAAGCGCCACGACGTCCGTCCTGCAGAACGCCCGGGCCTCCGACGGCACTCTGCTCCGACGGATCGTCGGCCGACCGCGAACCGGGATCGGTTACATCTGCATCCGTGGTGCGCGCAGCGGACTCGACGAGCCCGTTCTGGGTGAACTGACCTGGATCGACGTGGAACAGGACGGCCGGTACCTCTATCACCAGGACGACCGTGTTCACCTGCGGTCGGCGACGGTCCGGGTGGTTCGCGACGAGTTGTCGAAACGCGTGTCTGCGGCCCTTGCCAACCCTTCGCCGACCCGCGGCTGAGCGTTACCCTTGTCCCATGACCGATCGGGACAGGGACGGGACGGGGAAGCCGCTCAACGCACGCCCCCGCGACGAGCTTGGCCGGCCCCTGCCTCACGACGCCGAGGGTGTGCCGCGCATCCCCGACGACCTGCGGTTACCGCCCGACGAGGCGATCACCGAGGCTCAGCGGCTACTCGACCACGGCATGCCGTTCCACGCCCACGAAATCCTCGAAGGCACGTGGAAGATCGCACCCGAGGACGAGCGGGAACTGTGGCAGGGGCTCGCGCAGCTCGCTGTGGGTCTCACCCACCTGAYGCGGGGCAACAAGACCGGTGCGCGGTCGCTGCTGCGCCAGGGCCACGACCGGATCCGGCATTACGAGGTGGAGGCGCCACACGGCCTCGACATCGCCGGCCTCCTGACGTGGTCGGAACACCTGACGGACGAGATCGATCGCGTCGACCCGTTGCCGGCGACGCCCGTACCCCGATTGAGAATCCCCTGATGACTCTGCTCCCCATGTTCCCGCTGGGCTCGACGATGTTGCCCGGTCAGCAGCTCCCCCTCCACGTCTTCGAACCCCGCTATCAGGAACTGGTCCGCGACTGCCTGGACGCACCGGACGGTCCGCGATTCGGGGTCGTGCTCATTGCTCGCGGCAACGAGGTGGGTGGCGGCGACGTGCGCCACGACGTGGGCACGATCGCGCGGATCGAATCCCACGCGTCGATCGGCGACGGCCGGTACGAGTTGTTCTGCCGCACCGAGGAACGCATCAAGGTGTCGAAGTGGTTGCCGGACAACCCGTATCCGATCGCCGAGGTGGATGTGTGGCCGGACGAGAACTCCGGCACCCAGACGGCGGATTACGAATTCCCGTCGCTGATCGAGAGACTCGAATTCCTGTACGGCCTCCTCCGACGTCTCGCGACGGAGACCGGGAACGTCCCGCCCGACGTTCCGGTCATCGGCGGGTTCCGCGGGTCCCTCGGCACGAGGCTGTACGAGATCGCCACGTACATTCCGATGGGCGACGCCGACCGCCTGCAGATTCTCGCTGCGGCCGGCGCGGACGAGCGCTTGCGGGAGGTTTCCGAGGCGATCGAGAACGCCATCGAAATGGTCCAGTTCCGGTTGATGTGACCTAGCCCTCCCCGGGGTTGGTCAAGAGCACTCCGGGAAGGGTGTAGTGTTGTCAATGCAACGCGGGGTGGAGCAGCTCGGTAGCTCGCTGGGCTCATAACCCAGAGGTCGCAGGTTCAAATCCTGTCCCCGCTACCAAGTGGAAACGGCTCCGGAGATTCAATTCTCCGGGGCCGTTTTCGTTGTCCCCACATCCTCCAGGACTAGAACGTATTCTCGTACGTGAGGCCTCAGGAGGGACCGTGAAGCTCGCCGACGTCGATCTCTACAACCCGGACACCTTCGTGCAGGGCGTGCCCCACGAGATGTTCGCCACGTTGCGGCGCGAGGCTCCGGTCTACCGGCACCTCGACGAGCGCGGCGACCCCTTCTGGTGCGTCACCCGGCATGCGGACATCGTGACCGTGAACCGGGACGCCGAGACGTATTCGTCGTGGCGGGGCGCCACCTACATCGACGACCTTGCCCCCGACGACCTGGCGGGCCAGCAGTTGATGATGCTGAACATGGACCCACCGGACCACACGGCGCTGCGGAAGATTGTCAGCAAGGGCTTCACGCCCCGCCGCATCGGCCAGCTGCACGACATTCTCGCGCAGCGCGCCACGAGCATCGTCGACGCGGTGATCGAGCGTGGCGAGTGCGACTTCGTCGTCGACGTCGCGTCCGAACTGCCGCTGCAGGCGATCGCCGACTTCCTCGGCGTGCCCCAGGAGGACCGCAAGCTCATCTTCGACCTGACGAATCAGATGATCGGCTCGTCCGATCCCGAATTCCACCTCGCGGAAGGTCAGGAACGCGCGGCGGCCGGACAGATGTTCGCCTACAGCCTCGAGATGTTCGAGGACCGCAAGCGGCACCCGCGCGACGACATTGCGACAGCTCTCATCCAGGCCGACGTCCACGGCGAGAAGCTCGGCGAACTCGATTTCAACATGTTCTTCATGCTGCTCGCGGTCGCGGGAAACGAGACCACCCGCAACGCCATCTCGCACACCCAGCTGGCGCTGATGGAGCATCCCGAGGAGCGCCGGAAGGTGCTCGAGGATCCGTCGAAGCTCGACGCCCTGATCGAGGAGGGGTTGCGGTGGGCCACACCGGTCATGCAGTTCCGCCGGACCGCGACCAGGGACACTGTGCTGCACGACGTCGAGATCTCCGAGGGCGAGCGGGTGGTCATCTGGCACATGTCGGGGAACCGTGACGAGGCGGTGTTCGACGATCCGTACACGTTCGACATCGACCGTCCCACCGGCCACTACTCGCAGCACATCGCGTTCGGCGGCGGCGGTCACCATTTCTGTCTCGGCGCCAACCTCGCTCGCGCCGAGATGAAGGTGATGCTGAGTGAGATTCTGCGTCGGATGCCCGACATGGAGCAGACGGCGCCTGCCCAGCGGCTGCGCTCCAACTTCATCAACGGACTGAAGCATCTGCCGGTGACGTTCACGCCGTCGTCCCTCTGAGCATCGAGCGGAGCGCTGACTTTTCTGACAGCCTGGTCGGGTGAGCAACGTCGACGCAGTGGTCATCGGATCCGGTCCCAACGGGCTCGTCGCGGCCGCGACTCTCGCCGATGCAGGCTGGGACGTCGCGGTCGTGGAGGCGCAGCCGACGCCCGGCGGCGCGGTGAGGTCGGCCGAACTCGTCCCAGGCTTCACGTCGGACCTGTTCAGCGCGTTCTATCCCCTGTCGACCGTGTCCCCCGCGCTGCGCGGGCTGGACCTCGAGTCGCACGGGTTGCGCTGGAGTCACGCGCCCCGCGCGGTCGGGCACGCCCGCTCCGCTGCAGACGAGGACGCGCCGGTGATTCATCCCGACCCGGCCGACACGGCCGCCGACCTCGAACGCAGGCAACCCGGCGACGGCGTCGCGTGGACGGCGCTGGTCGAGCAGTGGCACCACATCAAGGAACCGCTGCTGAGCATCCTGTTCAGCCCGTTCCCTCCCGTGCGGGGCCCGAGCGCCCTGCTGCGCCGGCTGGGCACCGCCGAGTCGCTGAGGGTGGCGCGATTCCTCCTCCTTCCTGCGCGGCGGATGGCGCACGAACTGTTCCGCGACGAGGCGGCACGACTGCTGTTGCTGGGCAACGCGATGCACGCCGACACCCCTCCGGACGCACCGGGCAGCGGCGTCATGGGGTACATCCTGACGATGCTCGCCCAGGACGGTGGGTACCCCGTCCCGGTGGGCGGCGCGGGCGAGTTGTCGGCCGCGATGGTACGCCGGGCCGAGCACGCGGGCGCGCATTTCCACTACGGCGACGCGGTGACTGGGATCGAGGTTCGGTCCGGTCGCGCCGTCGGCGTGCGGACGGCGTCGGGTGCCCGCTACACGGCACGCCGGGCGGTGATCGCCGACGTCTCGGCGCCCGCGCTGTACGGGTCGCTGCTGCCGGACCATGCCGTCCCCGCCCGGGTGCGTGCCGATCTCGACCATTTCGAGTGGGACACGCCGGTGCTGAAGGTCAATTACGCCTTGTCACAGAAGATTCCGTGGCGTTCGCCCAGCCTGAGCGGTGCGGGGACCGTCCACCTCGGCGCCGACGACAACGGCCTCGTCCGGTGGATGGCCGACCTGACCACCGGCACCGTCCCGGCCCGCCCGTTCCTGCTGTTCGGGCAGATGACGACCGCCGATCCCAGCAGGTCACCGGAGGGCACCGAAAGCGCCTGGGCGTACACGCATCTACCGCGCGACATCATCGACAACGCGTCTGCCGACCTGCTGGCGGCGCGGGTCGACGACGTCCTCGAGGCACACGCACCCGGTTTCGCGGATCGGGTCGTCGGGCGCGTCGTCCAGCGCCCGTCGGATCTCGAGGCGGCCGACGCGAATCTCGTGGGCGGCGCCGTCAACGGGGGGACGGCGCAACTCCATCAGCAACTGGTCTTCCGGCCCGGGCCGGGCATCTCCCGCTCGGAAACCCCGGTTCAGCGCCTGTACCTGGGCAGCGCCTCGGCGCACCCGGGCGGCGGTGTGCACGGGGTGTCGGGCTTGAACGCCGCCCGCGCCGCGCTCGGCGAGGACGGGCCGCGTGGATGGCTGCGGCGACGCACCTCCCGAGCCGTGATCGACCTGTTGTCGAAGGGACCGATCCCCTAATTTTCCGCTTGTCGGGGTACCTCACCGTGCAATGATCTGAGTCGTCGAATTCGGACCACGAAGGGGCATCATGCAGCATCGAGAATCGTCCTTCGCCGGCGTCGGCGGAATTCCCATCGTCTACGACGTGTGGCTTCCCGAGCGGCGCCCGCGCGGCGTGCTGGTGCTGTGCCACGGCTTCGGCGAACACGCCCGGCGCTACGACCACGTGATCGAGCGACTCGGCGAACTCGATCTGGCGATCTACGCGCCCGACCACCGCGGACACGGGCGGTCGGGCGGCAAACGGGTCCATCTGAAGGACTGGCGCGAATTCACCGACGACCTGCACCAGCTGTTCGGCATCGCGTCGACGGACTGGCCGGGCACCGACCGGTTCCTCCTCGGGCACAGTATGGGCGGTTCCATCGCACTGACGTACGCCCTCGACCACCAGCAGGACCTGAAGGCACTCATGCTGTCCGGACCCGCGGTCGACGTGACGAGCGGGACACCGCGCGTGGTGGTCGAGATCGGCAAGCTGGTGGGCCGCTTCCTCCCCGGCGTGCCCGTCGAATCACTCGACGCGAAGCTGGTGTCCCGCGATCCGGCGGTCGTGGCGGCCTACGAGGAGGATCCCCTCGTCCACCACGGGAAGGTGCCTGCGGGGATTGCGCGCGGAATGATTCTGGCTGCCGAGCATTTGCCGGAGCGCCTGCCGTCGTTGAAGGTTCCCCTGCTGCTCCAGCACGGGCGGGACGACGGGCTCGCGAGCGTGCACGGCACGGAACTCATCGCGGAGTACGCCGGTTCGGAGGATCTCACGGTGGAGATCTACGAAAACCTGTTCCACGAGGTGTTCAACGAACCGGAGAACGAGGAGGTACTCGACGATCTCGTCGAGTGGTTGCGGCCACGCGTTCGGGCCTGACTCCGCCGGGGGGTTCTGCACCCCCGGACGCGGGATGCCAGGATGGGCTGATGAAACGTCACGTCACCGCCACTCTCGACATCGAGGTCACCGACCCCACCAGTCTCGAATTCAAGATCGCGGTGGCCCGGACCCCCGGTTCGGATTTGTCGGAGTCGCTGACGTTCACCCTCGACGGTAACCCGGTCGAGGCACGAGAGATGGTGGCGGAGCACGGAACTCGCGTCCACCTGCTGGACAGTCCACGCGGCTCGCTGCACGTCGAGTACTCGGCTTCGGTTCTGGGCAAGGCCGATTCGCCTCCCGTCACCGACTACGACCTGTCGAAGTATCTGCGCCCGAGCCGATATGCCGAGGCGGACAAGTTCTTCGGTTTCACCGGCGGGGAGTTCAACCTGTCGAAGCCGCACCCGGAACTGCTGCAGGACATCACCACGTGGGTGGGGTCGCGGCTGCTGTACCAGGCGGGGTCGAGCAGATCCACCGACAGTGCCGTCGACACGATGCTGTCCGGGGCCGGGGTGTGCCGTGACTTCGCCCACCTCACGGTCGCGCTCTTGCGGGCCGTCACCATCCCGGCGCGGCTGGCGGCGGTGTATGCGCCGGGCTGCGATCCGATGGACTTCCACGCCGTCGTCGAGGCGTTCGTCGATTCCGAGTGGCGGGTGGTCGACGCCACCCGGCTGGCCCCGCGTTCGGCACTGCTGCGGATCGCGACGGGGCGCGACGCCGCGGACACCGCGTTCCTGGACAATCACGGCGGGGCGATCACACTCGAGAACACGGTGGTGACCGCCGTCGTCGACGGCGAGTTCCCGTCCGACGACTATGCGACACCCACCTCGTTGACGTGACGAATCAGGTTGCTTCCGAAAGCCTTTCGGTGAGTACACCCAGCTGAATCTTCTTGGCGTCGGCGTGTACCTCGCGGCCGGCGTCGGTGACGTCGACGAAGACGCCGCGCCGGTCCGCCTCGCACAGCGCTCTGGCGACCAGGCCCGCCTTCTCCAGCCGGGCAACGCTCCGGGACAGCGCACTGGGGCTGAGGTACATCTCGGCCGCCAGGTCCTGCATCCGTGGCCGGTCGCAGGCGGTGTCCATCAGTCGGTCGAGTGTCTCGAAATCGCTCATGCTCAGGCCGTGCGCGTGTTGCATCTCACGATCCAACTCGCAGGCGATCGAGTTGTATCGGCTCGCGAGCAGCCGCCACGTGCCGCGCAGGTCCGCTTCTGAGCTCATGGTCCGCACCCTAGCGCGCGCACGAAAAACGTGCAAGCGAATTAAATGCAAACGAAATTAGTGCTTGCGCATTGATTGCACGTGCATCTACATTCTCCCTGTGACTATCAGCGACGCCACCCCGGACCTCGCCACCTCGCCGGGCGCCACCACCGCCCCGTCGACCGACCAGGCCTGGACTCCCCGCCTCTGGGGCGTCCTGGCCGTGCTGTGCCTCGTGATGTTCCTCGACGGTCTCGACGTCTCGATGGTGGGTGTTGCACTGCCCTCCATCGGAACCGAACTCGGGCTGTCGACCACCTCGCTGCAATGGATCATCAACGGATACGTCCTCGGATTCGGTGGTCTGCTGCTGCTGGGCGGACGCACCGCCGATCTCCTCGGACGCCGCCGCGTCTTCCTGATCGCGCTGACCGTGTTCGCGATCGCGTCCCTGGTCGGCGGACTCGTCGACAACGGCACGCTGCTCATCACGAGCCGCTTCGTGAAGGGACTCGCCGCCGCGTTCACCGCGCCGACCGCGATGTCGATCCTCACCACCACGTTCAAGGAGGGTCCCGCCCGTAACCGGGCGCTGTCGATCTTCTCCGTCTTCGGAGCCAGCGGCTATTCGTCCGGACTGATCCTGGGCGGGCTGCTGACCAGCGCCGGGTGGCGCTGGACGTTCCTGATGCCGGTGCCGTTCGCGGTGCTCGCCCTGGTCGCAGGCGCCGCCCTGATCCCCCGCGACCGAGCCGCCGACACCGGCGGACACGACATCGTCGGAGCCGCCACGCTGGTGTCGGGCATGCTGCTCGCCGTCTACACCGTCGTGTCGGCGCCGGCTCGCGGCTGGGCCGATCCGCTCACGCTGGGCTCGTTCGCACTGGCCGCTGCCCTGTTGGCGTCGTTCTTCGTCGTGGAGAACCGGGTCGCGCACCCGCTCGTGCGGCTGAGCATTCTGCGGGTCGGTTCGATCGTGCGGGCGAACCTCAGCATCGTCGCGCTGTTCGGCTCCTACCTGAGCTTCCAGTTCATGATGACGATCTTCCTGCAGTCGGTGCTCGGATGGTCGCCGCTGGAGATGGCGCTGGGTCTTCTCCCCGCGGGCATCATCGTGGCCTTCGGGTCGCCGTTCGTGGGCCGTCTGATCGACGCGTTCGGCACCGCCCGCATGATCATCGCGGCACTCACGTCGCTGAGCCTCGGCTACCTGTGGTTCCTCTTCGCCGGGAGCGATCAGCCCGACTACACGATCGCGATCCTGCCGAGCGTGGTGCTGCTGGGTGTCGGTTTCGCGCTGGGCTTCACGTCGATCATGGCCCAGGCCACGTCGGGTGTCGACGACTCCGAGCAGGGGTTGGCGTCGGGGCTCGTGCAGACGTCCGCACAGGTCGGTGCCGCGCTCGTGCTGGCGCTGACCACCGCGCTCGTCACCGCAGGCTCGCACACCGCCACCGGCATCAGCGGCGCCGGGTTCCACCAGTTCCACTCCGGCCTCGTGCTCGTCACGGGTGTCGCCCTGCTGGGACTGCTGATCACGGTGTCACCGCTGCTGCGCAGGGTGCTCAACCCCGCATAGTCCGCGGACGGCGGAACGGGTGGGCACAGGCCCACCCGTTCTGCCGTTCAGGCCGAGTGCCGCTTCGGCTCCGTGAGTGCGCGGGACGCGAAGTCGACGGTGAGCCCGATGATCGTGCGGCTTTCCCGCAGCACCTTGCCGATCACCGGGAACGCGTGGATCTGTCCACTCCAGATGTGGGTCTCGATCTGCCGTCCCTCTCGATCGAACCGGTCGGTGATGATTTCGACGTCGGGCCGCATGATCTCGTACTCGGCGGCGGTGAGGAAGACCGGTGGGAACAGTGCGGGATCCGCGTTCACGGGCGACTGGGCACCGGGAATCTGGTCGGGCCCGGCCAGCCAGCGGTCCTTCAGCTTGGCCACCTGCGACATCGGCAGGTACGCGTCGCGCTTCATGAAATCGGGGTCGTGATCCTCGAGGTCGAGGTTGAGCAGCGGCGAGTATCCGATGACGGCCGCCGGCCGGGTGATGCCCCGCAACGCGGCGACTTCGGCGACCTTCATCGCGAGGTACCCGCCCGCCGAGTCCCCCGCGACGATCACCCTGCTGGGGTCGTCGCAGACCTTCAGCATCTCGGTGTATGCGGTCATGGCGTCCACCAGCGACGCCCCGATCGCCCCCTTGGGAAGCTGCCGGTACTCGACCGAGACGACGGGCGCACCCGAACGCGCGGCGAGCAGACCGCACAGCGCCCGGTGGGTGGCGAGCCCGCAGAACACGAATCCGCCGCCGTGGAAGTAGAGGATGGTGGCGCCGTCCATCGAGGTGACGGTGGGTCGCGGGTGGGTGATCTTCTCGCACGGCACCCCGCCGAGCGAGATCGCCTCGATGTCGAGCCCCTTCGGCTTGGGTAGCCGGTCGATGAGTTCGTCGAGAGCCGCGAGTAGTTCGATGCCGCGGTCCGTCGTCGGCCATATCG
Organism: Rhodococcus sp. P4_B6; assembly: GCF_056402215.1. Classification (NCBI taxonomy): domain Bacteria; kingdom Bacillati; phylum Actinomycetota; class Actinomycetes; order Mycobacteriales; family Nocardiaceae; genus Rhodococcus; species Rhodococcus sp. P4_B6. The sequence goes on from NZ_JBFUHV010000024.1 coordinate 48,664, forward strand.
TGAACAGCGGTTTGACGAAAGCCCTGGCGAACCAGAACGTCATGCGCGCCCGCCGACTGACATCCCAGTGCCACACGATCGATTCACGCGTTCGCATACTGCCCTCCGTTGTATCGGACGCTTGTCCAGCTAACTGGACACCCTAGGGCGATCCGGGGAGAAACACACCCATATCCCCCGAGACCACACGCCACGGTAAGTCGAAGCCGCCCGTTACCGAGCGACTTCGACTGAATTTCCGTCCGATTACCGGAAGTTCACCGGCCGAGCCGCTGCTCCAGTCGAGCGATGATCTCGGTCGCCACCTGCGTCGGCGATCCGCCCACGTCCACCACGATGGCGTCCTCGTCGGGCTCGATCGGCTCGAGCGTCGAAATCTGCGTGTCCAGCAACGACGGGGGCATGAAGTGGTCGAGCCGGGCGGTCAGCCGTTCGCCGATCTGCGCCCGCGACCCGGCGAGATGCACGAACACGACGTTGTCTCCGCGCAGGACGTCGCGGTAGCTGCGCTTGAGCGCGGAGCAGGTGATGACCCCGGGAAGACCGTTGTCGGTGTGGTCCCGGATCCACCCGGCGACGAGATCGAGCCACGGCCAGCGGTCCTCGTCGGTCAGCGGCTGCCCCGACGCCATCTTCGCGACATTCGCCGGAGGATGCAGCGCGTCGCCCTCCTGCAGGTCCCAGCCCATCGCGCCGGCGATGATTCCCGCGACCGTCGACTTCCCGGACCCGGACACGCCCATCAGCACCAGGACGGGATCCGCGGTCTGCGGCGTGCGTCCTACCGGTTCGCGCGTACTCACGTGCATCTCACCAACCTCACTCGACATTCTCGACCCCCTTTAGATGAACACGCTCAGCGCGAGGACACCGGCCAGACCGGTGACGGAGATGATGCACTCCATCACCGTCCACGTCTTCAGGTTCTGTACCACCGTGACGCCGAGGTATTCCTTCACCAGCCAGAATCCCGCGTCGTTGACGTGCGACAGGAACAGCGAGCCGGAGCCGATCGCCAGCACCATCAGCGAGACGTGCGTGGACGTCAGCTCGGCAGCGACGGGCGCGAGGATGCCGGACGCGGTGACGGTCGCGACGGTGGCCGATCCGGTGGCGACACGGATCAGCACGGCCACGAGCCAGGCGAGGAACAGGACGGGGAGGGCGCTGCCCTTGATCGCTTCGGCGATCACGTCGGCGATGCCGGTGTCGATCAGGACCTGCTTGAATCCGCCACCCGCACCGACGATGAGGAGGATTCCGGCGATCGGCGGCAGCGAGCTCTCCAGCGACGCCGCGATGGCGTTGCGATCCATGCCACCGCCCCGGCCGAGGAGCAGCATTCCGGCGAGCACCGCGAGCCCGAGGGCCACGACCGGCGTTCCGAGGAAGTCGAGCAGTGCCTTCGCGGGCGACTCCGAGCCGGCGGCGACGACGTCGGCAATGGCCTTGCCCAGCATCAGGACGACCGGGAGCAGGATGGCGGAGAGGGTGGCCGCGAAGCTGGGGCGGCGACGCTCGGCCGCGGCCTCGGCACCTTCCCGGTCTTCGACGGTCACGTAGAGCTCGGGGACGGGGACGTCCACCCAGCGGGCCGCCAGCTTGCTGAACAGCGGTCCGGCGACGATGACGGTGGGAATCGCGACGACAACGCCGAGCGCGAGGGTGAGTCCGAGGTTCGCGTTGAGCGCCGCCACCGCGACCAGCGGCCCGGGGTGGGGCGGAACGAGACCGTGCATCGCCGACAGGCCTGCCAGGGTGGGAATCGCGATGCGCATCAGCGACAGCCCCGAACGGCGCGCGACGAGAATGATGACCGGCATCAGCAGCACGAGGCCGATCTCGAAGAACATCGGCAGGCCGATCACCGCGCCGACCAGTGCCATCATCCAGGGCAGCGTCCGCGGTCCGGCGCGCCCGACGAGGGTGTCGACGACGCGGTCGGCGCCACCCGAATCGGCGAGCAGCTTGCCGAACATGGCACCGAAGCCGATCAGGATTCCGACACTCCCCATCGTGGCGCCGAAGCCCTCGACGAACGATTTCACCGAGTCCGTGGCGCCGAGACCTGCGCCGATGCCGACACCGACGGCGCCGATCGACAGTGCGAGGAACGGGTGGAGTTTGAGCCAGGTGATCAGCGCGATGATGGCGGCGACGCCGACGACGGCGGCCGTGATCAGCTGCGCGTCGGTGCCGGCGCTGTCGGCCGCTGCGAGTAGTGACGCGGTACTCATTCTGTTGCTCCAGGGAGATCGGTATTGGAATGGCCGTTGTTCGTGACTCAGGTCACTCTGCCTTATAAACCATATGATTTCAAGGTGAAATCCGAATAAGTACTACTTAGAGTCTGAAGAGCGCGCCAACGTGTGTTCAATGGGGGCAACCGTGGGACCATCGGCGGATGACCAACGCAGAGGGCGCCGAGTACCGGCAATTGCACGAAACGGTGCTCGATCGGCTCGGCGGCGACATCGTGGCCGGAGCCCTGGCACCCGGCACCCGCATTTCCRCCGACGACGTGGTCACCCAGTACTCCGTCTCCCGCACCGTCGTCCGCGAGGTGGTTCGGGTTCTCGAATCCCTCGGACTTCTGGCGGTCCGCCGTCGCGTCGGGATCACCGTGCTGAGCGAGGAGCACTGGAATTCACTGGACCCGAGCGTGATCCGCTGGAAACTCGCCGGACCGCAGCGGTTCGACCAGCTGTCGAGCCTGAGCGAACTGCGGTCGGGTATCGAACCGCTCGCCGCGCGTCTCGCGGCGACCCGGGCGACGCCGGAGCAGTGCGGGGCGCTGACGGCGGCCGTCATCGGAATGTCGTCGACGTCCCGCGCGGCGGACACGGATGCGTACCTGGCCCACGATTCCGACTTTCACCGCACACTGCTGACCGCGTCGGGCAATCCCCTGCTGCGTGCGATGTCGCAGATCGTCGTGGAGGTGCTCGAGGGCCGCACCCGGCACTCGCTGATGCCGCACGTCGCGGAGACCGAGGCGATCCGCCTGCACGGCGTGGTGGCGTCGTCCATCCAGATGGGCGACGCGGATGCGGCGGAGGCGGCCATGCGCGCGATCGTGAGCGAATCCGCGACGGCCGTCGAGCAGATGAAGGACGACGAAGACACCCGCGAGTGAGATCCTCGCGGGCGTCTTCGTCGTGGCGGGAAAGGCCTACACGATCGAATCGGAGTGCATGGCTTCGAGTTCCACGCCCTTCGTCTCCTTGACCCAGCGCAGCACGAAAACGAGCGACAGCACCGCGCAGACGGCGTAGAAGCCGTACGAGATTCCGAGCGAGAAGTCCTTCATGGACGGGAACGTCACGGTGATCAGCCAGTTCGCCGCCCACTGGRCACCCGCGGCGAGCGACAGCGCGGCGGCCCGGATGCGGTTGGGGAACGCCTCACCGAGCAGGACCCACACGACCGGGCCCCAGGACATTCCGAACGCGACCACGAACAGGTTGGCGGCGACGAGCGCGATCGGCCCCTGCAGCCCGGTCAACTGCGGCGTCGTGACACCGTTCACGACCGTGGTGGAGGCGGTTCCGAAGATGAACGCCATGGTCGCGAGCGTGACGGCCATGCCGGCGGAGCCGATGATGAGCAGCGGCCGGCGGCCCACCCGGTCGATGTAGGCGATGGCGATGAGTGTGGTGGCGATGTTGACCACCGACGTGATGACCGTGATCTTCAGGGAACTGCCCTCGTCGAAGCCGACGGCCTGCCACAGGACGCTCGAGTAGTAGAAGATCACGTTGATACCGACGAACTGCTGGAAGACGGAGAGTCCGATACCGATCCACACGATCGGCATCAGGCCGAACGCGGAGCCCTTCAGGTCGCGGATCGACGGCTGCGTCTCGCGGGCCAGCGTCGAACGGATGCTCTCGATCTTGAGGTCGAGGCCCTTCTCGCCGAGCAGGACCGCGAGGATGCCGCGGGCCTCGGCGATGCGCCCCTGAGCGATCAGGTAGCGGGGGGATTCGGGAATCGTCAGTGACAGCAGACCGTAGGCCAGCGCGGGCACACACATCGCGAGGAACATCCACCGCCACGCCTCGAGCCCGAACCACAGTTCTTCCTGCGACCCGCCGGCGAGCGCGGCGAGGGCGTAGTCGACCAGGAGCGAGACGAAGATGCCGGTGACGATCGCGAGTTGCTGCAGCGACCCGAGACGTCCACGCACCCGGGCGGGCGAGATCTCAGCGATGTAGGCGGGTGCGATGACCGAGGCCAGACCCACACCGATGCCGCCGACGATCCTGAACGTCACCAGCATCTCGACGTTGGCCGCGAATCCGGTGCCGATGGCGCTCAGCAGGAACATCACCGCGGCGGCCCGCATCGTGACGAGGCGTCCGTACCGGTCGGCGATCCGCCCGGCCAGCATCGCTCCCGCCGCGGCACCGAGCAGCGCCGAGGCGATCGCGAAGCCGAGGAGAGCGGACTCGACCTGGAACTTGCCCTCGATCGCCGACACGGCGCCGTTGATCACTGCGCTGTCGTAGCCGAACAGCAGGCCGCCGAGTGCGGCGACGACCGCGAACCGGACGGGAACCGAAGTGCCCTCTGCGGTGTCGCCGGGCGATTCCGCGCCGGGCAACAGGACGTTTTCAGTCATGGGACTCCTCGTGAGCAAGGGGTGATCGAGACTCGGATCGGGCCGAGGCCTGCGCAGAGTGCGCAGTCGTTGTGGTGTGGAACACAGTAGGCAACGAAACCACGAATCGTCAAGACATGAACATAGGAAGGCGTGTTTGTCCGATTTATATTCACCAATGAACACGAGGGACGCGAAGAACGCAGGGCTCGCGCCCTGACCGGAGCGGGAATTCAGCGGCGAACAGTCAGGCGGGAAGCGCGGATCGCAGACCCAGGGCGACGGCGCCGAGCACCTGAGCGCGGGGGCCGAGTTCGGCGACGCGGATGTCCAGGGAGCGGACCGCGCTGGGCACCGCGTAGCGGCCGACGACCTCACGCATCGGCCCGAGGAGCAGTTCGCCGGCCAGTGCGAGTTCGCCGCCGATGACGAGTCGTTCGGGATTGACGAGATTGCACAGGCTCGCTGCCGCGACGCCGACGTGGCGCCCGGTGTCGGCGAGCACCCGGATGCAGGCGGCGTCGCCGCGCTCGGCCATCGCGACGATGTCGGCGATGCTCAGATCGGGACCGCGACTCGGGGCGAGCAGCCCGATCACGACGTGCGAGGCGACGAGAGTCTCGAGGCAGCCGCGGTTGCCGCAGCGGCACACCTGCCCGAACTCGTCGAGGGTCAGGTGGCCGATTTCGCCTGCGGTGCCGCCTCTTCCGCGGTACAGCCGGCCGTCGAGGACGAGGCCGGCACCCACGCCGTCGGACAGTTTGATGTAGGCGAGGTCGGTGGTGCCGCGGCCGGCTCCCCACATGTGTTCGGCGAGCACACCGAGGTTCGCGTCGTTGTCGACGTGCACGGCGGTGCCGAGATACTCCGACGCGATGGCGGCCGCGTCGACACCGACCCAGCCGGGGAGGATGGACGGGCCGCCGACCTCGCCGGTGTCGGTCTCGAGCGGTGCGGGCAGACCCATGCCGACCGCGAGGACGGACGTGCGGTCGCAGCCGAGTCGGTCGAGGGCCGCGTCGAGAAGGGCGCCCGCCTGCACCACGCCGTCCTCCGCGCGGTGACCCGCACCGAGTTCGACGCGTTCCTCGGCGAGCACCTGGTGTGCCATGTCGGCGACGGCCACGGTGAGATGGCGGTGCCCGAAGTCGATCCCGACCGCGAGGCCCATCCGGCGGGTCAGCCGCACCGCCCGGCCGCGCTGGCCGGGGTGGTCGCCGCCCGGCACGGCGACCATCCCGGCCGCGGTCAATTCCTTGACCATGTTGGAGACGGTTGCGGGGGCCAATCCGGTGCGACGCGCGATCTCCGCCTGGGTGAGCTCACCCGACGTCTGGAGCGCGCGGACCACACGGTGCTGGTTGGCGGATTTCAGCGAGGACTGAGAACCCGGCCGCTGGGAATCACCGTTGTCACTGTCGCGCACGATTCACCGTACCGCGCCGCGTCACGCGCTATCGGGCGAGTGCCGCCGCCTCACGTGCGAGTCCGCTGATCCGGTCCCAGTCCTGCTGCTTCACGGCGTCGGCGGGCGTGAGCCAGGATCCGCCGACGCAGCCGACGTTGGGCAGCGACAGGTAATCGCCGACGTTCGACGTCGAGATGCCGCCGGTGGGACAGAACCGCGCGGCCGGAACGGGTGAGTGGATCGAGCCGAGGAACTTCGCGCCGCCCGACGCCTCGGCGGGGAAGAACTTGAGTTCGCGGTAGCCGTGCTCGAGCAGGAAGAGCACCTCGGAGACGGTCGCCGCGCCCGGGAGGTGCGGCAGTCCGGTGTCCGTCATCGCCTTCAGCAGGGTTTCGGTGCTGCCCGGCGAGACGAGGAACTGCGCTCCCGCGTCGGCCGCATGCGCGGCCTGCACCGGTTCCACGATCGTGCCCGCGCCGACGCAGATCTCCGGCACCTCGGTCGCGATCGCCTTGATGGCATCGAGGGCGCACGGCGTCCGCAGGGTCAGTTCGATCATCGGGATGCCGCCGGCCACCAGCGCGCGGGCCACCGGCACCGCGTCGCCGAGGTCGTCCACGACGACGACGGGGATGACCGGGACGCGGTCGAGGAGGGAGGGGCTGTTCGTCACTGAATACTCCTTAGACGGGTTGGGGGTGGAAAACGCTGGCGCCCTGGGTCGCCGGTCCGACGGCGGCACGCAGGCCGGCGAAGAGTTCGCGGCCCGTGCCGACCCATTCGTCGGCACTGAGCGCACGACCGGTCGCCGGGCGGGCGGCCAGTTCCTCGTCGCCTACGTGCACGTTCACGGATCCGGTCACGGCGTCGACGGTGAGGACGTCGCCGTCACGCACCCGCGCGAGCGGTCCGTCCGCCGCCGCCTCGGGGGTGAGGTGGATGGCCGCGGGCACCTTCCCGGACGCGCCGGACATCCGGCCGTCGGTAACCAGCGCGACCTTGCGGCCCTGATCCTGCAGAACGCCGAGCACCGGTGTGAGCTTGTGCAATTCGGGCATGCCGTTGGCGCGCGGCCCCTGGTACCGGAGCACGGCCACGAAATCGCCGGTCAGCGTTCCCGCCTCGAACGCGGCGAGGAAGTCGAGCTGATCGTCGAACACCCGGGCCGGGGCGGTCACCACGCGGTGGTCCGGGTGGACGGCCGACGTCTTCATCACGCACGAACCCAGGTTTCCGGTCAGCATCTTGAGGCCGCCGTTGACGTCGAACGGATCTTCCGGTCCGCGCAACACGCTGGTGTCGAGGCTGATTCTGGTGCCCGGCTGCCATTCGACGCCCTCGCCGGACAGCTTCGGCTCCTCGGTGTACCGGCGGAGTCCGGCGCCGACGACGGTCTTCACGTCCTCGTGCAGCAGTCCCGCATCCAGCATCGACGACACGACGTAGCCGAGGCCGCCCGCCGCGTGGAAGTGGTTCACGTCCGCCGAGCCGTTGGGGTAGATCCGGGCGAGCAGCGGCACGATCGCGGACAGTTCCGACAGGTCGTCCCACGTGAGGGTGATGCCTGCGGCGCGGGCGATCGCCACGAGGTGCATCGTGTGGTTGGTCGAACCGCCGGTCGCGAGCAGTGCGACGCAACCGTTGACCACGGCCTTCTCGTCCACGACCTCACCGACCGGTGTGTAGTCGTCGCCGAGCGAGGTGAGACCGGTGACGCGCTTTCCCGCCTCCCACGTGAGGGCCTCCCGCAGCGGGGTGCCCGGGTTCACGAAGCTGGATCCGGGCAGGTGCAGGCCCATGACCTCCATGAGCAGCTGGTTGGAGTTGGCCGTGCCGAAGAACGTGCAGGTGCCGACACCGTGGTAGGACGCAGCCTCGGCATCGAGCAGTTGCTCGCGGTCGGCCTTGCCCTCGGCGTACAGCTGGCGGACGCGCGACTTCTCGTTGTTGGGCAGACCGGACGTCATCGGCCCGGCGGGCACGAAGATCGTCGGCAGGTGGCCGAATCCGAGTGCGCCGATGAGCATTCCGGGCACGATCTTGTCGCACACGCCGAGCATGAGGGCGCCGTCGAACATGTCGTGGGACAGGCCGATCGCCGTCGCCATCGCGATGACGTCGCGACTGAACAGGGACAGCTGCATTCCGTCGCGGCCCTGGGTGATGCCGTCGCACATGGCGGGGACGCCGCCTGCGAACTGGGCGATGCCGCCGGCCTCCATGACCGCGGCCTTGAGCTGCCGGGGAAAGTGTTCGAACGGCTGGTGCGCCGACAGCATGTCGTTGTACGACGAGACGATCGCGATGTTGGGCTTGACGAACGCGCGCAGCGCCTTCTTGTCGGCCGGGCCGGACGCGGCGAAGCCGTGCGCCAGGTTCGCGCAGGCCAGCTTGCCGCGCGCCGGACCGCGGTCGGCGGCCTGCCGGATGCGGTCGAGGTAGATCGTGCGCTCGGGCCTGCTGCGCTCGATGATGCGTTCGGTGACGGCGGCGAGGACGGGGTGTACGTCGGCGGTGGGTGTGGGCGCGTCGGTCATGCGGTAACTCCTTCGTGCCAGGCGCGGCCGTCGCGCTCGATCAGGATGGTCGCGTCGGTGGGTCCGTTGGTGCCCGCCGGGTACCGCCGCGGTCCACGCTCGGACTTCTCCCACCCGACGAGGATCTGCTCGACCCACTCCCAGGCGGCCTCCACCTCGTCGCGGCGCATGAACAGGGTCGGGTTGCCCCGGACCACGTCCATCAGCAGCCGCTCGTAGGCGTCGGGCGACGGACGCTTGAACGTTTCGATGTAGTTGAGGTCCAGCGACACCGGCTTGAGGCGGATACCGCCGGGGCCGGGTTCCTTCGCCGTCATGTGCAGACGCATGCCCTCGTGGGGCTGCAGCTGGATGACCAGGCGGTTGGGTTCGCTGTGGCCCTCGCTGCCCGGGAACATGGGGTGCGGGACGGGCTTGAACTGCACGACGATCTCCGAGCAGCGCCGGTCCATGCGCTTGCCGGTGCGCAGGTAGAACGGCACGCCGGCCCACCGCCAGTTCTGGATCTCGGCCTTGACGGCGATGAACGTCTCGGTGGTGCTGTCCGGGTTCTCGACGTCGTCCTGGTATCCGGGGACGGCTTTCCCGTCGGCGAGCCCGGGGCCGTACTGGCCTGCGACCGTGCAGCGTTCGACGTCCTGCGGGCTCATCGGCTTGAGGGCCTGGAGCACCTTCAGCTTCTCGTCGCGCACGGTCTCGCGGTCGACGTAGGTGGGCGGCTCCATCGCGACGAGGCAGAGCATCTGCAGGAGGTGGTTCTGCAGCATGTCGCGCAGCGCGCCCGCCGACTCGTAGTAGCCGCCGCGGCTGCCCACTCCGAGCGACTCGGCGACGTTGATCTGCACGTGGTCGATCGACGAGGAGTTCCACAGCGGCTCGAGGAACGTGTTGGCGAATCGAGTGACCAGCAGGTTCTGGACGCTCTCCTTGCCGAGATAGTGGTCGATGCGGAAGATCTGCGATTCCTCGAACACTGCGCCGACCGCGTCGTTGACGGCGCGTGCCGAGGCGAGGTCGTGGCCGATGGGCTTCTCCAGCACGACGCGGGACTGCGCGTCGGCGAGACCGTTCAGGGCGAGGTTCTCGCAGATCGGCCCGAACAGGCCGGGAGCGCACGCCAGGTAGAATACCCGGATGGCGCCGTCCCGGTCGGCGAGACAGTCCTGCAGGCCCGCCCAGTTCGCCGGGTCCGCGACGTCGACGGTGACGTATTCGAGGCGATTGAGAAATCGCTCACAGGTGTCCGAATCCAGCTGATCGCCGGAGACGAACCGCGCGAGTTCTCCTCGCACCTTGTCGCGGTAGCCGTCGGTGTCGAGACCGGCTCGCGAGGCACCGATCACGCGGGTTTCGGCGGGCAGCTGACCGTCCCTGTCGCGCAGGTAGAGCGCGGGAAGCAGCTTACGAACCGCCAGGTCGCCGGTGCCGCCGAACACGACGAAATCGCACGGTTCCACGGTGGTCGCTGGTGACATGTCATCTCCCTCTGAAAGCCGGATGTGTGGGCCATCACAGACGAGAGTAGGCGACCTTTGGCTTTTGATCAATACAGACTTAAGTATTTCGACGAACAAAGATCTGAACCTTACGTTGTCAGACGCGTGTCCGGTTGGTTGAATGGCCTGCATGCGGACGCCTCGCTCGACGACCTCCCCGGCGACGGGTGGCGACGTTTTCGCCCTCATTCGCGCAGGGCTAGCCACCACGCGCACCGAGATCGGCAACCTCACGGGGCTGTCCCGCACGGCCGTCGCGGCCCGGGTGTCGTCACTGCAGGCGTCGGGACTCGTCGTCGAACGCGAAGAGGGCGTGTCGACCGGCGGACGCCCGCCGGTGAAACTCTCGTTTCACGTGCAGGCCGGAGTGGTGCTGTCGGCCGCCATCGGCCGGAGCCGCACCCAGCTGGCCATCTGCGACCTCGCAGGCGACGTCATCGTCGCCGAGGATGTGGAGCAGGAAATCGGCACGAGCCCGGCCGAGCTGATGCCCGTCATCGCGAGGCGTCTCATCGCGCTGCGCGAGGGCCTGGGCGAGACCGCGGGGCGGACGGTCGGGATCGGGATCAGTCTCCCCGGCACCGTCGACACCGAGCGCGGGTGCAGCCTGAACTCTCCCATGATGTCGGGCTGGGACGGCGTTCCGCTGCAGCCGTTCCTCGCCGATGTCACCGACGCGCCCGTCTTCGTCGACAACGACGCCAACGTCATGGTCCTGGCCGAGCGACGCGGGGAACGCCGCGACTTCGCCGACATGCTGCTCATCAAGGCGTCGACCGGGCTCGGCGCCGGACTCGTGTCCGGCGGCGTGCTGCAGCGGGGCGCCCTGGGCGCGGCAGGCGAGATCGGACACACGAAAACCGCAGCGGCACAAGGGGTGGTGTGCCGCTGCGGTGATGTGGGATGTATCGAGGCCGTCGCCGGCGGCTGGGCGCTGGTCCGCAACCTGCAGGAGCAGGGACGCGAAGTGACGCACATCCGCGACGTGATCACCCTCGCGCTCGCCGGCGACGCCGAGGCCCGGCGGATGATCCGCGAGAGCGGGCGCCAGATCGGCGAGGTCCTGTCGGGGGCGATCAACCTCCTCAACCCGGAGGTCGTGATCGTCGGCGGCGACATGGCGCAGGCGTACGACACGTTCGTCGCCGGGCTACGCGAAACCCTGTACGGCAACGCGATCGCCGTTGCCACCCAACAGCTTCAGATCCTCCCCTGGACGCACGGGGAACTGTCCGGCGTCGTCGGCAGCGCCACCATGGCACTCGACCACGTCCTCAGCGTGCGCGCCGTGGACCAACTGCTCGCGCGGCAGAAATAGGCGGCTCCGCCGCCTGTGCGTGGTTGACGAGTCCAGAGACTCGTCAACCACGCACAGGCCGGAGGCCTACTTGACGTCGGAACCGTGCCGGGTGAGCGGCATGATCTCGATCTTCATGTACGGGAACAGTGGAAGGTTCCACAGGATCTCGTGCAGTTCGTCGGCCGACTCGACGTCGAAGATGCTGATGTTGCTGTACTGGCCGACGATCCGCCAGATCTCGGGCCACTTGCCGGAGCGCTGAAGCTCCTGCGAGTAGGCCTTCTCCTTGGCGATCGTCTCGTCCCGGACCTTCGGGTCGAGGTCGCGGGGAATGGCGACGTCCATGCGCACGTGAAAGAGTGCCATCGGGTGGTGTCCTCCTCAGTTCCTGGTCCAGGTCTTGACTGCGTCCATGTTGAGCTCGACTCCGAGTCCGGGGCCTTCGGGCAGGGACACCTGGCCGTCGGCGTAGCGAAGCGGTTCCTGCAGCAATTCCTCACTGAACAGCAGGGGCCCGAACAGTTCGGTGCCGAAGTTGATGCCGGGCTCGGCGCAGGCGAACTGAATGGACGCCGCGGTCCCGATCGGGCCTTCGATGGACGTGGCTCCGTGGCAGGCGATTCCGGCGGCCTTGGCGATCGCGACCACTTCGCGGCTCTTGGCGAGGCCACCGCATTTGGTGGTCTTGAGCGCGATGACGTCGGCGGCGCCGCGGCGGGCGACCTCGAGGGCGTCGTGCGGAGTCTGGACACTCTCGTCGGCCATCACCGGGACGGGGACGAGCCGGTTCAGCTCGGCGAGGACCTCGAGTTGCTCACCGGGTGTGGGCTGCTCGATCAGTTCGACGCCGCCGTCGACGAGGCGGGGCACGTACTTCAGCGCGGTCAGCCGATCCCAACGGGCGTTGACGTCGATCCGGACGCCGGCCTTGCCCTCGAGCGCCTGGGCGATCCGGACCACCCGAGCCGTGTCGACGGCAGGGTCGAGCGCACCCATCTTCAGCTTGAAACTGAAGTGCCGCTTCGACTCGACCAGGCCGAGGGCCTCCTCGATGATCTCCTCGGCGGGTGCGGCGCCGAGGGCCCAGGTGACGTCGACGCTCTTCCGGAAGGCGCCGCCGAGCAGCGTGTGCACGGGTACGCCCAGGCTGCGGGCCCAGGCGTCGTGCAACGCGACGTCGACGGCCGCCTTCGCGAAACGTGCATTGGCGACCACCCTTTCGATGTCCGACATGATGCCGGTGATCTCGTCGACACGCCGCCCCAGCAGGACCGGGGCGATGTACTTCTCGATGATCGCCTGCATCGTCTCCACCGACTCGCCGCCCCACCAGGGGCCGCCGGGGACGACGCCCTCGCCGTGGCCGGTCACGCCGCCGGCGGTCTCGACCGCGACCAGCAGGAGCGGCTGCGCGGTCATCGACGTGGTCGCGAACTTGTGGGGACGCACCAGCGGCACATCGAGGATCGTCGTTTCGACGGAGACGATCGACAGGTCGGTCATCGGATCACTTTCTGTACGGGTGGAACGGGTCACGCGGGGTCGAGCACGAAGTTGTAGGTGACGTAGTTCTTGCCGTCGTCGCCGGTCTTCGGGTCGAGGATCAGTTCCGGCTTGGTGGCCGACGCGACGTCGCTGTCGATCCACTCGCCGCCCTTGAAGTACAGCTGCGTGGTGACCGACTCCTTGCCGGGCGCCGACACGATGAGGTGCAGGTGCGCGGGACGCCACGGGTGGCCGTTCTGCGCCTCGATGAACTGGCCAGTCGGGCCGTCGGTCGGGATCTGGTAGGGCGCAGGCTGGATCGTGGTGATCTCGTAGCGACCCTCGTCGTCGGCGATGATCGTGCCCCGCAGGTTCCACTCGGGCAGGTGCGGTGCGAACTGCGAGTAGTAGCCGTCGTTGTCGGCGTGCCACAGTTCGACCTTCGCCCCGGCGAGCCCGTTGCCGTCGAGGTCGGTGACCTGGCCGGCGAAGACGAGCGGGGTGATCTTCTCGTCCTCGGCACGCATCGGCAGGGTGCACGTGGACGGCAGTTCCGGCGAGTTCTCGATGTAGTACGGGCCCTCGATGCTGCCCTTGGTGCCCTTGCGGGAGCGGGCGAGGACCTCTTCGACGGAGTGCTCGATGAACACGTCGAGGAACAGCGGCCATTCGCCGCCCTCGCCGACATCGATCAGCCACTGCTTGAACACGCGGTATTCGGGGTAGGTGACGCCGTGCTTGAGGATCACGTCGTTGAGCGCGCCGAGGGCGTCCTTGGCGATCGCCGCGAGCCGCTCGGGCGAGGTGTCGGCGCTGACGCGCTCGGCCTTGAACTTGTCGGTGGCGGCGGAGCCGGATCCGGCTGCGGTGGGGCTCTCGGTGGTGGTCATCGTTTCTCCTCGGGCTGAAGGAATTCGGACAGGGCTGGTATCGAGTTTTGGGCGACGCGGTGGGTGTTCACACGCCGGAGGGTCTTGCATATGTACGCTGTGCGTACTAACATCACGCTGTGCGTACACCACTACTGTGCGCGCAGTCACATTGAAATGTCAACCCCGAGTCCGAAGACGCACACGAATCGCTGGTGGAGGCCGCAATGACCGAGAGCGATCGCGATTACATCCAGAGCATCGAGCGCGGTTTCGCCGTGCTGCTGGCCTTCGACGCCCAGCGCCCGAACCCGACGCTCGCCGAACTCGCGACGGAAGCGGGACTGTCGCGCCCCGCCGTCCGCCGGATCCTGCTCACCCTGCAGAAGCTGGGGTACGTCGCGGGGGCGGGAGGCCGGTGGTCGCTCACCCCCCGCGTGCTCAGCATCGGACAGCACTACTCGGAGTCGCACGCGCTCATCGAGGCCGCGATGCCCCGGCTGCTCGAGGTGGCCGAGAAGACCCAGGAGTCCGCGTCGCTCGGTGTGCTCGACGGCGCCGACGTGGTCTACGCGGCGCGCGTCCCCGTCCGGCGGATCATGAGCATCAACGTCTCCGTGGGCACCCGTGTCCCCGCGTACGCCACGTCCATGGGCCGTGCGCTCCTGGCCTGGGCCCCCGCCGACGTCGTCGAGCAGGTGGTCGCCGAGTCCACGTTCCAGAAACTCGGGCCCGAAACCATCGGCTCCGCGGCCGAACTCGAGCGGGAACTGACCAAGGTCCGCGAGCAGGGGTTCGCCCTGACGGCCGAGGAACTGGAGAAGGGGCTCATCTCGCTCGCCGCACCGGTCCGCGACGCCGGCGGCACGGTAGTCGGCGTGGTCGCGTGCTCCACGTCGTCCGCGCGCAACACTCCGGCGCAGTTCCGCGAACAGGCCGTTCCGTGCGTCCTCGCCGCCGCGGCCGCCCTGAGCGCGGACATGGGTTACGCCGGCTGACGGCGGCACGCCGGTCAGATCGGATCGAGCACGAAGTCGCAGGAGACCACTCCATCGGCACCGACGTCGACAAGCGTCTCGACGGCGGAACTGCCCACTTCTCTCGACGCGCCGGGCGTAGGGACCAGCCTCGTCGCGAGCGGGCGGAACCCGCGCGCGTGCACGATCACGTTGAGGTGCCCCACGTCGGCATCGCCTCGGGCGCTGGAGAATTCGCACGGCGCGGGCTGCACCGTCGCGATGTCGAAGCGACCGCCCGCGCAGGTGACGACGATGCCGCGCAGGTTGTTGCGGAGGATCTCCACGGAATACCCGGAATAGCATCCGTCGGCGTCCGCGTGCCAGATCTCGATCTCCGCACCCGACAGCGGTTCGCCGGTGCGGGACCGGACGACGCCCGTCATCCGCAGCGGCGTTCCGGGTTCGCCGGGAAGTGCCGCGAGGTTCGCGGTCCACGGCAGCACCCGCTGCGCGGGGAGGTAGAACTCCCGGTCCACGTAGTCGAGGCAGGCCCGGTCGGCCCGGGGTGCGGTCGTCGTCGACGTTGAGGTCATCACCTGATCCGATCACTCGTGCACGCTGTGCGTACACAGGGAACGCTGTGCGGTCGTGGTCGAGTGTGCGCGCAGTCACAGGCGTTCGTCAACTGCGCTCCGTTCACATCGCGAACGGGTCGGTACGGGGCAACTGTGGGATAATTTCCCGGCCACCGGCGGACAACGACGTTTCGCCGTCGCCCGGTGCGCGCCCTCGCGCCGGCCACGTCGAACACCCGAGGAACACATCGATGACCACCCCTCCCCGCAGCATCACCCTCCGCTTCCTCGCCGCACCCACCGAGGTCGCGACACTCGGAGGTGCAGTCCAGGGCGGCCGCATCCTCGAATGGATCGACAAGGCCGCGTACGCCTGCGCGGTCGGCTGGAGCGGGAGTTACTGCGTCACCGCGTACGTCGGAAACATCAAATTCACCCGGTCCATCGAGTCCGGACATCTCGTGGAGGTCGAAGCGCGCCTCGTCCACACCGGGCGCTCCAGCATGCACATCCAGTGCACGGTCTCGTCCGCCGACCCTCGGACCGGCCAGTTCACCGAGGCCAGCAACTGCCTGATCATCTTCGTGGCCGTCGACGACTCCGGAAAGCCGACGACCGTGCCGCCGTGGAAGCCCGTCACCGCCGCCGACCACGCCGAGTCCGAGGAGGCCGTCATGCGCATCGGCCTGCGGGCCGACATCGAAGAGGCGATGAGCAAGCAGAGCTACACCGACGCGGGTACCGCACCGGAATCGCTGACCCGCTTCCTGGCCGCGCCCACCGACGTCAACTGGGGCGGCAAGACGCACGGCGGGACCGTGATGCGCTGGATCGACGAGGCCGCCTACCTGTGCGGCACGTCGTGGAACGGCACCCCGTGCGTGTCCGTGTACGCCGGCGGTGTCCGGTTCTACCGCCCGATCCAGATCGGGCACGTCGTCGAGGTCGACGCCCGCCTGCTGCACACGGGCGCGCAGACCATGCACATCTCGGTGCACGTGCGATCGGGCGACCCGCGCACCCGGGAAATGAACCTCACCACCCACTGCCTCACCGTCGTCGCCGCTGTCGACGACGACGGCGCGACCACGGCTGCGCGGCAGTGGGTTCCGCAGTCCGACGAGGATCGCAAGCTGGAGGCGCACGCCCGCGAACTCATCGCCCTCCGCGACCGGGCGCGAATCGGCGCCCTCGCGTAACCCACCCGGGTAGCGTCACGGGAAATGGTCTACCCGCGGAAGGAGCGGGGGATGCCCGGCGACCGTCCACTCGACGTGCAGTTGTCCCGGCGGCACGTGCTGCAATGGGGCGCGGGAGCCGCGCTGCTCGGACTCACCGCGGCCTGCGCCCGCAACGAGAACACCGAGGCGGCGATCGGACCGGATTCGCCGCAGGTGCGGACGTTCGCCGAGGCCGAGTCGCGGCGGTTCCCCGGCGGCCGTCCGGTCGCCTACGAACTGACCGCGGCGCAGTCCGACGTCGACCTCGCAGGTACGCGCACCGCGGCGTGGCTGTACAACACGCAACTGCCGGGCCCGGTCGTGCGCGCGAACGTCGGCGACCGGGTCCAGGTGCGGTGTCGCAACCAGCTCCCGGACCCCACGACCGTGCACTGGCACGGGCTGGCCATCCGCAACGACATGGACGGGGTCCCGGACGTCACGCAGGCCCCGATCCCGGCGGGGGACGAGTTCGTCTACGACTTCATCCCGCCCGACCCGGGAACGTACTGGTATCACACGCACGGCGATCTCCAGCGCGGCCGCGGGCTGTACGGGGCGCTGATCGTCGACGACCCTGCAGCACCCGCGAACTACGACGCCGAGTTCGTCGTCGTGCTGTCCGACTGGCTGACCGATCGCACGCCGACGCAGGTCTTCGACGAGCTGCGCGGCGGGCGGATGGCGTCCATGCCCGATATGACGTCGGCCGCGCTCGGCGGCGATGCCGGGGATGTGCGGTATCCGGTGTATCTCGTGAACGGCAGAACTCCCGCCGACCCGGTGGTCTTCACGGCGCGAGCGGGGCAACGCGCCCGCATCCGGCTGATCAACGCCGGCGACGACACGGCGTTCCGGGTCGCGCTGGGTGGCCACCGGCTGACCGTCACGGACACGGACGGTTTCCCCGTCGATCCGGTCGACACCGATTCGGTGCTGATCGGCATGGGCGAGCGGTACGACGCCGTCGTCACCCTGCAGGACGGGGTGTTCCCGCTGGTCGCCGTTGCCGAGGGGAAGGGGGCGCAGGGATTCGCGGTGATCCGCACCGGGGGCGGCGCGGCACCCGCGCCCTCCGTGATGCCCGCCGAGCTCGCGGCACCGCCACTCACCGTGGCCGACCTGCAGGCCACCGAGGCCGCGCGGCTACCGGTTCTCGACCCGGCCGTCACCCTGGAGGCGTCGCTCGGCGGCGACATGAAGGCCTACTCGTGGACGGTGAACGGCCAGGCGTATCCCGACCACACACCCCTGACGGTGCACTCGGATCAGCGGGTACGGCTGGTCTACACGAACAAGACGATGATGTGGCATCCCATGCACCTGCACGGGCACACGTTCGCGGTGGCCCGGATGGACGGCTCCGGACCGCGGAAGGACACCGTGATCGTGCTCCCCGGCCAGACCGTCGCCGCCGACATCGACACGACCAATCCAGGTCAGTGGATCACACACTGCCACAACGACTATCACCTCGCCGCGGGCATGGCGACCATCTTCTCCTACGTCGACTGAGCCCGGGCCGTCAGCCCCGGAGCGCCTCCGAGGGCGCCACACCGTACTTGCGGCGGTACGCCGCCGCGAACCGGCCGGTGTGGGTGAAACCCCACCGCATCGCGACTTCGGCGACCGTCTGTGCACCGTTCGCGCGCAGCAGGTCGTCGTGGACGCGTTCGAGTCGCACGTCCAGCAGGTAGTCGCGGGGGCTCACCCCGACATAGTCGCGGAACCCTTCCTGCAACCGGCGCACGCTGACCCCGGCAACCTCGGCCATGTCGGCCGCCGTCCAGGCGCGGGACGGGTCGGCGTGGATCTCGTCGACCACCCGCTTCACGATCCGCGGACGCGCGCATCCCACCCCGGCCCCGTCGTCCGGGACCGCGGCGAGCACCAGCGCGGTGGTGACCGCCCCCGACAACTGCTCCGCGACGAGCGCGTTGTTCAGCACCCCATCCGACTCCAGCATCTGCTTCAGCAACGACCGCACCAGAGCGAGCCAACTCGCGCCGTTCTCGGTGGTCACATCGATCTGCGGGGGTAGCTGGATGTCGGGCCGGGCCAGGATCCGCGACATTTCCCGGTGCAGGTGGTCCCGGTCGACGCGGACCCCGATGATCGAACACTCCTCGCTCCAGTTGGTGATGAGCGTCGACGTGTCGGGCGGGCAGATCGTCCCGGAACCCGGCGCCGACAGCACCTCGTTCCTGCCGGTCACCGACTCGAGGTGCCCCGACAGCGGGACGTTGACGGCGTACGCGCCGGGGTGGTCGGACCGGATCGACACGTCCGCACCCCAGCCGATGTGCGTGATCTTCACCGGGCCCAACTCCACTGCCTCCGCGACCGTATTGGTGGCCTTCGACCTGCTCAGCGGCGTGAGGGTGTGCGGGAAGTACACGTCCGACACGACGTGCGACGCCTCGTCCCAGTCCTCGGGGCGGGAAATCTTCGACGTGGCCGACATGGCACCAGTGTGACCGCGCACACTTCGCAATGCAATCGAGGCCCCCGCCTCAACTCGCCGCGCAAAGCGGATCACCTCCGCGCTCAGCGGATCGACGCCCCGTTCCCGCAGTCGTACGTTTCTCCGTACCTCAACAGCGCCCCGGACAGGAAGGGAGGCTCCGAACATGGAGCAGCGCGAACTCCGGAACATTTTCGGGCAGTTTGCCAGCGGAGTCACGGTCATCACGTGCGCCAACTCCGACGGTCTGCCGCACGGAGCGACGGTCACCGCCTTCACCGCCGTCTCGATCGAGCCGAGGCTGTGCCAGATCACCCTGACCCGAAAGTCGAAGGCCTGCAACTACTTGAGCAAGTCGCCGTTCGCCGTCAACATCCTCGCCGCGGACCAGGTGGACACCGCGATGCATTTCGCCGGACGCCCGCAGAACCCCGAACCCGTGTGGGCCGACGGACCGACCGCCCCCGTCCTCTGCGGCGCCGCCGCCACGCTGTCCTGCGAACCGTGGGCGGAGTACGACGGCGGCGACCACATCATCTTCATCGGTGAAATCGTGGCCGCCGAATCGAGCGGCAAGGATCCACTGCTGTTCTACCGGAGCACGTTCCACGACCTCGGTTCCCCGTCGGCGTCGGCCGCGTGGAACGGATCGATGGACGATCCGAACAGCGGATGGTTCGACTCCACCACCTCCTTCGCCCCCTTCCACCTTCAGCCCGTCCACTGACCGCCGAATCCGAAAGGACCCACCATGACCACCACCGAAAGCGCTCCCGAGACCACGCTCGACCCGACGAAGGTCAACCCTGCCGCGGACTGTGAAGCCAACCGCACCGCGAACTTCGCGACCCGCCCGATGACCGGTGACGAGTACATCGAGTCCCTCAAGGACGACCGCGAGATCTGGTTGCACGGCGAGCGCGTCGAGGACGTCACGACGCACCCGGCGTTCCGGAACCCGATCCGGATGACCGCGCGTCTCTACGACTCGATGCACACCGGTGAGCACGTCGACAAGGTCACCACGTCCACCGACACCGGCAACGGCGGCGTCACGATGCCGTTCTTCAAGGCCCCCACCTCCTCGGACGACCTGCTGAAGGAACGCGACGCCATCGCCACCTGGGCGCGGATGACGTACGGCTGGATGGGTCGCTCCCCCGACTACAAGGCCTCCTTCCTCGGTACCCTGCACGCGAACAAGGAGCTGTATTCGCCGTTCCAGGACAACGCCGAGCGCTGGTACAAGGAATCGCAGGAAAAGGTCCTGTACTGGAACCACGCCATTATCAACCCGCCCGTCGACCGGCAGCTCCCGCCGGACGAGGTCGGTGACGTGTTCATGAAGGTGGAGAAGGAGACCGACGCCGGCCTCATCGTCTCCGGCGCGAAGGTCGTGGCCACCGGGTCCGCCATCACCAACTACAACTTCATCGCCCACTACGGGCTGCCGATCAAGAAGAAGGAATTCGCGCTCATCTGCACCGTCCCGATGGACGCGCCGGGCGTGAAGCTGATCTGCCGGTCCTCGTTCACCCAGAACGCGGCCGTGATGGGCTCCCCGTTCGACTACCCGCTGTCGAGCCGGATGGACGAGAACGACACCATCTTCATCTTCGACAAGGTGCTCGTGCCGTGGGAGAACGTCTTCATGTACGGCGACGTCGACAAGATCAACGGCTTCTTCCCGCAGTCCGGGTTCCTGCCCCGCTTCACGTTCCAGGGCTGCACGCGTCTCGCGGTGAAGCTCGACTTCATCGCCGGCATGCTGATGAAGGCCCTCGATGCCACCGGCGCCGGCGGATTCCGCGGTGTGCAGACCCGCGTCGGCGAAGTCATCGGCTGGCGAAACCTGTTCTGGTCACTCACCGAATCGATGGCACGCAACCCCGAGCCGTGGATCGGCGACACCGTCATCCCCAAGCTCGAGTACGGCCTCACGTACCGCATGTTCATGATCCAGGGCTACCCGCGGATCAAGGAGATCATCGAGCAGGACGTCGCGTCCGGCCTGATCTACCTCCCCTCGAGCGCACGCGACTTCAAGAGCCCCGACGTCCGCCCGTACCTCGACAAGTACGTTCGCGGCTCCGACGGCATGACCGCCGTCGAACGCGTCAAGATCATGAAGGCCCGGTGGGATTCGATCGGCAGCGAATTCGGTGGCCGCCACGAACTCTACGAGCGCAACTACTCCGGCAACCACGAAAACGTCAAGGCCGAGCTGCTGTTCGCCGCCGAGAACCGCGGCGACGTCGCCTCCATGAAGGGACTCGCCGAGCAGTGCCTGGCCGAGTACGACCTCGACGGCTGGACGGTGCCCGACCTCATCGGCAACGACGACGTCTCGTACTTCGGCAACAAGTAGCCCCACACACGCGCACTCCCCGTCAGAAGCGAACGAGCTCTGACGGGGATTTGCCGTACCTACGGCGGTACGCGGCGGAGAACCGGCCCGCGTGCGTGAAACCCCATCGGGCAGCGACTTCGGAGACGGTGACACTCGAACCCAGCGCCTTCAAGTCTTCGTGAGCGCGGCTCAGCCGGATGTCGAGGAGGCATTCGGAGGGGCTGCGCCCGACGTACTGGCGGAACCCTTCCTGCAGGCGGCGGACACTGGTGCCCGCCAACTCGGCCATGTCGGCCGCGGTCCACGCCCTTGCCGGATCGTCGTGAAGTCCGTCGAGGACCCGTTTGACGATCCGCGGTCGCGGGGCGCTGGGGTGGGCCTCCTCGTCGGGGGTGACGGCGAGGATGAACGCCGACGTGATCGCGCCGGCGAGTTGCGGGCCGACCACCGGGTTCGCGAGAAGGTCGGCCGGCTCCCGCAGTTGCGCGGTCAGTGAGCGCACCAGACGGAACCAGCTGTTTTCGGCCGCACCGGTGAGATCCAGCTGTGCGGGCAGGCGCAGCCCGGTCCGCAGCTCGGAACCGAGGATCCGGTCGGCCTCCTGTTCGAGGAAGTCGCCGTCGAATTTGACGCCGAGCACCGAGCAGTCGCCGCTCCACCGGGTGATCAGGGTCGGCTCGTCCGCCCGGAAGACGGTGGCCTGCCCCGGCCGCGACACCACCGTGCCTCCCGGCGAACGGGACTCCAGCGAACCGGACAGCGGGATGTTGACCTCGTACGCACCCGGGTAGTCACATTCAATCGACACGTCCGCGCCCCAGCCCAACCTGCCGAGGGTGACGGGACCGAAGTCGACGGTCCGCATCGACAAGGTCATCGCACCGCCCGACGACAGGTCGGTCAGCGTATGGGGAAAGTACGCACCGGCCACCGCTCTCGACGCCGCATCCCAGTCCCGGGTCTCGGTGATCGTCGATGCCATCGTCATGCACCTGCCTCGCTGAAGAATCGATTCCGACCAATTGAAGCTGCGCCGGGACTCCGGGTCGAGGATAACTGAGATGCCGATCACAACTTGTCGCGCACATCGTCCAGACCCCGCGCAGAGTGGCTAGACGACCCGCCGACCTGCGCAATACGTTCTCCCCACGCCGCCACGGCCGCGAAAGTTGTTTCCGAAGAGGAGAATTGACATGACCGCCACGCTGTCCTGGATCGACGAGATCACGATGACGGAGCTCGAGCGCAACCCGTACCCGGTCTACGAACGGCTGCGCGCCGAGGCGCCCCTGGCGTACATTCCGGTTCTCGGGTCGTTCGTCGCGACCACCGCCGACCTGTGCCACACCATCGCCAACAGCCCCGACTTCGAGGGGATCATCACGAAGGCCGGCGGACGCACGTTCGGCCACCCGGCGGTGATCGGAGTCAACGGTGAAATCCACCGTGACCTGCGGTCGATGGTCGACCCGGCGCTGCAACCGTCGGAGGTGGATCGGTGGGTCGACGGGCTCGTCCGGCCCATCGCGCGGCGCTACGTGGAGCAGTTCGAGAACGACGGCACCGCCGATCTGGTGTCGCAGTACTGCGAGCCGGTCAGTGTGCGCGCACTCGGTGATCTGCTGGGTCTGAACGACGTCAGCTCGGACACGTTGCGCGACTGGTTCCACCGGTTGTCGAACTCCTTCACCAACGCGGGCGTGGACGCGAACGGAGAATTCACGAACCCGGAGGGCTTCGTGCAGGGCGACGAGGCGAAGGCCGAGATCCGGGCCGTCGTCGATCCGCTCATCGACAAGTGGACCGTCGACCCCGACGACAGCGCCATCTCGCACTGGTTGCACGACGGCATGCCCGAGGGGCAGGTCCGCGACCGCGAGTACATCTACCCCACCCTGTTCGTCTACCTGCTGGGCGCGATGCAGGAGCCCGGCCACGGCATGGCGTCGACGCTCGTGGGTCTGTTCACCCGCCCCGAGCAGCTGGAGGCCGTCGTCGACGAGCCGGCGCTGATTCCGCGGGCGATCTCCGAGGGAATGCGCTGGACCTCCCCGATCTGGTCGGCCACCGCCCGCATCAGCACCCGGGACGTCACGCTGGGGGACGTGTTCCTTCCCGAGGGATCCGTGGTGCTGCTGTCCTACGGTTCGGCCAACCACGACACCGCCGTCTACGACGCCCCCACCGACTACGACATGACGCGTCCCCCGCTCCCCCACCTGGCGTTCGGTTCCGGCAACCATGCGTGTGCGGGCATCTACTTCGCCAACCACGTGTGCCGGATCGGCCTGGAGGAGCTGTTCGAGGCGATCCCGAACCTCGAACGTGACGCCGGCGCAGACGTCGAGTTCTGGGGCTGGGGTTTCCGCGGTCCGACCGCTCTGCGGACCACGTGGGAGGTGTAGCCGTGACCTTCACCGTCTCGGTCGGCACCGACAGCGTGGAATGCCGCCCCGACCAGCCGATCCTGGACGCCTTCCTCCGGGGCAGCGTGTGGATGCCGAACTCGTGTAATCAGGGCACGTGCGGGACGTGCAAGCTGCGGGTGGTGTCGGGGTCCGTCGACCACGGGCGCTCGCCCGAGAACACCCTGTCCCCGGCCGAGCGCGAGCAGGGGTTCGCGCTGGCCTGCCAGGCGACCCCGTGCAGCGACACGGTGGTCGAACGCCTGGACGCGTCGCCCGCGGGCGACGTCCACGCACTGCGGGACTTCGTCGGCACCGTGAGCGCGATCGAGGACGTCGCCCGCGACACGAGGCGTGTTCTCGTCACGCTCGACAGCCCGCTCGAATTCTCCGCAGGGCAGTATGTCGAACTGCGGGTCCCCGGCACCGGCCACGGTCGCCAGTACTCGATGGCGAACACGCCGGGCGAGTCGAAACAGCTCGAGTTCCACATCCGCAGGCAACCAGGCGGAGCGGCGACGGACGGCTGGGTGTTCAGCTCGATGTCCGTCGGTGAGCGCGTGGACATGGTGGGCCCGCTCGGCGACTTCCGTCTCGACCCGGAGGACGAAGGTCCCATGATCCTGCTCGGCGGCGGAACCGGTCTCGCCCCGCTGAAATCGATAACTCGCCAGGCACTCACGAAAGAACCGGACCGGGCGGTCCACCTGTATCACGGCGTGCGCGGGGAAGCCGACCTGTACGACGTGGACCTGCTGCGGGAATGGGAGCGGGCGCACCCGGGGTTCCGATACGTTCCGTGCCTGAGTGACGAGGCGTGGTCCGGGCGGTCCGGTTACGTCACCGATGCGTTCGTGGAGGACTTCGACACCTGTCGCGGCCACTCCGGATACCTGTGCGGGCCGCCCGCGATGGTCGACGCCGGGATCAAAGCGTTCAAACGCAGGCGGATGGCTCCGCGGCGCATCTTCCGGGAGAAGTTCACCCCCGCCGGCTGATCACGGGATCGATGCACGCCGGGGCCCCCGAGACCCCGGCGTGCGCATGCCGAACACGTCCTAGCCAGTACTCGGTAAATGCCTAGTGTGATGCAGCGCACAGGCTGCAAGAGTGGAATCCATTGCCGGACCCGGGCGCCCCCGCAGGGCGCAAGCCCCCGGAGATCTTGGAGGATCCCATGACTGAAACCCTGTACTCAGCGCCGTCCGAGGACGTGCGCGCCAAGCTGGCCGACGCACTCATCGAAGACTCGGAAACCGGCCGCTACCAGGTGCGACGAAGCGTCTTCACCGACGAGGACCTGTTCGAACTGGAGATGAAGCACATCTTCGAGGGCAACTGGATCTACCTGGCCCACGAGAGCCAGATCCCGAATGTCGGCGACTACTTCACCACGTACATGGGCCGCCAGCCGATCGTGATCTCCCGCAACAAGGAGGACGAACTCAACGCCCTGGTGAATGCGTGCAGCCACCGCGGCGCGATGCTCTGCCGGCGCAAGACGGACAACCGGACCACATTCACCTGCCCGTTCCACGGCTGGACGTTCAACAACTCCGGCAAGCTGCTCAAGGTCAAGGACCCGCGCGAGGCCGGCTATCCGGAGCAGTTCAACAAGGATGGCTCCCACGACCTCACCAAGGTCGCGCGGTTCGAGAACTACCGCGGATTCCTGTTCGGCAGCCTCAACGCCGACGTCCCGCCGCTCGAGGAACACCTCGGGGACACCACGAAGATCATCGACATGATCGTCGACCAGTCCCCCGACGGACTCGAGGTGCTGCGCGGTGCGTCCACGTACACCTACGACGGCAACTGGAAGCTGCAGACCGAGAACGGTGCCGACGGCTACCACGTGTCCGCCACCCACTGGAACTACGCGGCGACCACATCGCGGCGCGAATCCGGTGAGTCCACCAACGCCACGAAGGCGATGGACGCCGGCAAGTGGTCGAAGCAGCAGGGCGGCTACTACTCGTTCGACAACGGCCATCTGCTGCTGTGGACCAAGTGGGCCGACCCCGCCAACCGCCCCCTCAACGAGCGCCGCGACGAACTGGTCGCCGAGTACGGCGAGGACCGCGCCGACTGGATGATCGGGGTGTCCCGCAACCTGTGCCTGTACCCGAACGTGTACCTGATGGACCAGTTCGGTTCGCAGATCCGGCATTTCCGTCCGATCTCCGTCGACAAGACGGAGGTCACCATCTACTGCATCGCCCCCAAGGGTGAGAGCCGGACGGCACGCGCCGCCCGCATCCGCCAGTACGAGGACTTCTTCAACGCCACCGGCATGGCCACCCCGGACGATCTCGAGGAGTTCCGCTCCTGCCAGAAGACGTACCAGGCCGGCGCCGCACCGTTCAACGACCTCAGCCGCGGTGTCACCCATCAACTCCGGGGCCCCGACGAGGACGCGAAGAAGATCGGCATCAACCCCATCTCCAGTGGTGTGAAGACCGAGGACGAGGGCCTCTACCCGATCCAGCACGGCTACTGGGTGCAGACGCTCACCAAGGCGCTCGACGCCGACGTTGCCGCGAACAACCGCTGAGGGAGACGATCACCATGACTGCAGTAGCCGAAAGCACCGTCACCCAGCACGACATCGAGCAGTTCCTCTACCGTGAGGCCCGCTACCTCGACGACCGCGAGTTCGAGAAGTGGATCGAGTGCTATCACCCCGACTCCGAGTTCTGGATGCCGGCGTGGGCCGACGACGGTGAACTGACCACCGACCCGATGACCGAGATCTCCCTGATCTACTACGCCAATCGCGGCGGCATCGAGGACCGGGTGTTCCGCATCAAGACCGACCGGTCGAGCGCGACGAGCCTCCCG
Organism: Rhodococcus sp. P4_B6; assembly: GCF_056402215.1. NCBI lineage: Bacteria > Bacillati > Actinomycetota > Actinomycetes > Mycobacteriales > Nocardiaceae > Rhodococcus > Rhodococcus sp. P4_B6. The sequence continues at coordinate 75,176 of NZ_JBFUHV010000024.1, forward strand.
GAACCGCGCACCGGGCACAACATCTCGAACGTCGAGGTGATCGAGCGGCGCGGCGACGTCGTGGACATCCGGTTCAACTGGTTCACCCTGTACTTCCGGTACAACATGGTCGACACGTACTTCGGGAACTCCTTCTACACGATCGACTTTTCCGGTGAGCAGCCTCTGATCATGAAGAAGAAGGTCGTGCTCAAGAACGACTACATCCACCACGTGGTCGACATCTATCACATCTGATCTCCTTCCATTCTTCGCGAATCGAGCTGTTTTCCATGACTTTCCAAGTTGCACTGAGTTTCGAGGACGGGATCACCCGCTTCATCAAGTGTGACGGCGACGAGACGGTCGCCGACGCGTCCTACCGCGCACGCATCAACATTCCCCTCGACTGCCGAGACGGGGCGTGCGGCACCTGCAAGTCGCTCTGCGAGTCCGGCACCTACGACGGCGGCGACTACATCGAAGAAGCGCTCACCGACGACGAGGCGGAGCAGGGTTACTGCCTTCCGTGCCAGATGATGCCGGAAAGCGATCTGGTGCTGCAGATCCCGACCACCTCGGATGTCGCCAAGACGGCGGCGGGCACGTTCACGTCGACGATCACGGAGATCCGGAAGTTCTCCGACACCACCATCGGGTTCACCATCGAGATCGCGAACCGGGACGACCTCGTCTTCCTCCCGGGGCAGTACGTCAACATCACCATTCCCGGAACCGAAGCGACGCGGTCCTATTCGTTCAGCACCGGACCCACGTCGAAGGAACTGTCGTTCCTGGTCAAGATCACCGACGGCGGCCTGATGTCGGAGTACCTCCGCGACCGCGCCCAGGTCGGCGACGCACTCGAGTTCACCGGCCCGATGGGAAGCTTCTTCCTGCGTGAGCAGAAGCGCCGCGCACTGCTGCTCGCCGGCGGCACCGGGCTGGCCCCGCTGCTGTCGATCCTCGACAAGATGCGCGCCGACGCCGCCGACCACCCCGTGCACCTGATCTACGGTGTGTCGTCCGACGCGGACCTGGTGGAACTGGACAAGCTCGAGGAGTACACGAAGTCGCTGCCGCAGTTCACGTTCGACTACTGCGTGTCCGACCCGGCGAGCAGTGCCCCGAACAAGGGGTACGTGACCGGCCTGTTCGAACCCGCGCACCTGAACGACGGCGACGTGGACGTGTACCTGTGCGGCCCGCCGCCCATGGTCGAAGCGGTGCGCGACCACCTGAAGGCGGAGGGCGTCACGCCGGCGAACTTCTACTTCGAGAAGTTCAATAACGCGGCGACACCGAGCGGGTCCGAGCCATCCGCACCGCCGGCGGCGGACGCGGCCCCGGCGGCACCCGAGTACGAGATCGGCGAGGAGCACCAGCCGCTGTCCGAGTCGGATGCGCAGTTCGACGCCCGCATGGCCCTCGAACTCGGCGCGATGGAACTGACCATCGGCCGGATGACGCGGGAACAGCTGTCCGAGTACCGGATCCTCGCCGAGACCTCCTGCGAATCGATCGAGAACGACCACTTCACGGACGCCGGCGCGTTCACCGACACCAATGCCTCGTTCCACGAGTTCCTGTTCCGCTGCACCGCCAACGACGTACTCCTGGAGGCGTACAACCGCCTCGAGGTCACCCAGCTGATGACCAAGGTGCTCCGCACCGCGGACTGGGTGGACGAGCACATCCAGCACGACCACCTTGACATCGTCGCCGCGTTCGAGAGGGGTGACCGCGCCGCCGCCCACGACCTGATCGTCAGCCACAGCGCGCACGCGAAGGCCACCATGTGCCGCGCCATCGAGAGGAGTGCCGTCGCATGAGTGGATTCGTCACTCCGCACCGATTCGACGGCAAGGTGGTCGCGGTCACCGGCGCAGCGCAGGGCATCGGGCTGACGGTCGCGACCCGACTCGCGGCCGAGGGTGCGTCGCTGATCCTGATCGACCGCGCCGACCTCGTACACGACGTCGCGAAGGGCTTGCGGGAGAACGGCACCGAGGCGCACAGCATCACCGCCGACCTGGAGCAGTTCGCCGACGCCGAGGCGGCGATCGACGAGGCGCGGCAGCAGCACGGCCGGCTCGACGTGCTGATCAACAACGTCGGCGGCACCATCTGGGCCAAGCCGTACGAGCACTACACCGCCGAGCAGATCCAGGCGGAGGTGCAGCGCTCGCTGTTCCCGACCCTGTGGACGTGCCGTGCCGTCCTCCCCCACCTCATCGCGCAGCAGTCGGGCACCATCGTCAACGTGTCGTCGGTGGCCACCCGGGGTGTCAACCGCGTGCCCTACGCGGCGTCGAAGGGCGGGGTCAACGCCCTCACCGCCTCCCTCGCGCTCGAAGCGGCGCAGTACGGTATCCGCGTGGTGGCCACCGCTCCCGGCGGCACCGAAGCGCCGGCTCGTCGTGTCCCCCGCGGTCCCGGCGCGGAGACCGATCGGGAAAAGGCCTGGTATCAGCAGATCGTCGACCAGACGGTCGACTCGTCCCTGATGAAGCGGTACGGCACTCTCGACGAGCAGGCCGCCGCGATCGTCTTCCTCGCCTCGGACGAGGCCTCGTACATCACCGGCTCGGTCCTGCCCGTCGCCGGTGGCGACCTCGGCTAACCCCCACAGATCTCGACCGCCTCATCGGCGGGGCGCATTGCACCGTCTCGCCGATGGGGCATTTCTCTACCCGAATTCGACTGTGACACAACGCACTTTCATATAAGACCCGGTTCCCCGTCACACCCACCGAGCGGAGATCACCATGACCCAATCCACCCCCGGCACCTGGGCAAGTCCGAGACACCGAAGCGCCGTCACCTGGATCGTCGCGATCGCCACGATCGCGATCATCTTCGACGGCTACGACCTCGTCGTGTACGGCACCATCCTCCCGACGTTGATGAACGATCCCGGCCAACTCGGCGAGATCTCCGCCCAGCAGGCCGGCGCACTGGGCTCGTACGCGCTGATCGGCGTCATGGTGGGCGCACTCACCGCAGGCGCGGTGGGCGACTACCTCGGCAGGCGCCGGATGATGCTCGTCAACATCGCATGGTTCTCCGTGGGCATGGGACTCGCCGCGCTGGCCACGAACGTCACCATGTTCGGCCTGCTGCGGTTCTTCACCGGCATCGGCGTCGGGGGCCTCGTCGCCACCGCGGGCGCGATGGTGGCGGAGTTCGCCCCTCCCGGAAAGCGGAACCTGTACAACGCGATCGTCTACAGCGGCGTCCCCGCAGGCGGAGTGCTCGCCTCCCTCCTCGCGATCGTCCTGCGCGACACGATCGGGTGGCGCGGGCTCTTCTGGATCGGCGCACTGCCCATCGTGATCCTCCTTCCGCTGGCGCTCGCGAAACTGCCGGAGTCGCCGAAGTGGCTCGTCGCCCGCGGGCAGGAGGACAAGGCCCGTCGCGTCTCCGAACGGACGGGTATCCCGATGCCCGGCGCCGAGGAGATCGCCGCGGACCGGGCGTCGGTCGAGAAGGTCGGCTTCGCGGCACTCGCGACGCGCCGTTACGCCTGGGGAACCGCACTTCTCGGCCTGATGAGCTTCTCCGGCCTGCTGCTCACCTACGGCCTCAACACGTGGCTTCCGAAGATCATGGAGGACGCCGGGTTCAACGCGAAGGGGTCGCTGTCGTTCCTGCTCGTCCTCAACGGCGGCGCCATCCTCGGCGGCCTGATCGCCTCGAAGGTAGCCGACGGTATCGGACCGCAACGCGTCGTCGCCACCACGTTCGGTCTCGCCGCGCTGGCCCTGATCCTCCTGACGCTCGGCTTCCCGCTTCCGGTGCTCCTCGCGTCCGTCGCCGTCGCCGGAGTCGGCACCATCGGCACCCAGGTCCTGATCTACGGATTCGTCTCCAACTACTACTCGACGTCCGCGCGCGGCGCCGGGGTGGCCTGGTGCGCCGGGTTCGGCCGGCTCGGCGGCATCTTCGGCCCGCTGATCGGCGGCGCCCTGATCAGCGCCGGCATCAGCAGCCAGGTGGCGTTCTACGTCTTCGCAGGCATCGCCGTCCTGGGCGGGATCGTGACGTTCTTCGTCCCGCGCCAACGGGATGCGGTTGCGACCACGAGCGAGGAGTCCTACTCCACCGTCCAGGTGTCGTGACCGGTCAGCAACCGCTGCAGCGAACCGTCGTCGACCGGGTCCGTCTCCCGCGCGATCTCGTTCTGCAGACGCACCATGTCGTCGTACGTGTCCCGCGCGACGCTGCGGAACACACCCGTCACGGTGTGCGTCAGATCCTGATCGGACAACCTCGACAGAGCGTAGGCGTAGTCGGGGTCGTCGGTGTGGGCGTCGTGCACCACGATCTCGTCCCGGTCGACGTCGTCGGTCGCGACCACCTTCAGACCGAAACCCGATCGGACGACGCAGTATTCGCCTGAACCCCCGAACACGATCGGCTCGCCGTGGACCAGCGGGATCAGGCGCTGCTCCGAACCGTCCTTGCGCAGGACGTCGAACGAGCCGTCGTTGAAGATCGGGCAGTCCTGGTAGATCTCCACGAAGGACGTGCCGCGGTGGGCCGCCGCCTGCCGCAGCACCTCCGTCAGCCCCTTGCGGTCCGAGTCCATCGCGCGGGCCGCGAACGTCGCCTCGGCGCCCAACGCGAGGGACAGCGTGTTGAACGGGTGGTCCACCGACCCCAGCGGCGTCGACTTGGTGACCTTCCCGACCTCCGACGTCGGGGAGTACTGGCCCTTCGTCAGCCCGTAGATCCTGTTGTTGAACAGCAGGATCGTCAGGTTGACGTTCCTCCGCAGGGCGTGGATGAGATGGTTGCCGCCGATCGACAGCGCGTCGCCGTCGCCGGTCACCACCCACACCGACAGGTCCGGGCGCGTCACCGCGAGGCCCGTCGCGATGGCGGGCGCGCGGCCGTGGATCGAGTGCAGACCGTACGTGTCGAGGTAGTACGGGAACCGGCTCGAGCATCCGATGCCGGAGACGAACATCAGGTTCTCACGCCGAAGTCCCAACTCCGGAAGGAAGCTTCGGATCGTCGCGAGAATGACGTAGTCTCCGCACCCCGGACACCAGCGGACCTCCTGGTCCGACGTGAAGTCCTTGGCCTTCTGCGGTTCGTCGGTCCGGGGCACGTGCGCGGTGGCGCTCAGGCCCAGATCCGCGCCCAACCGACTGATCATCCGTTTGACGTCCTCCCGGTCGTGAACGGCCGGGATTCCTTCTGCGCCGCTGCGCGCCGCTGGGGTGGGTTCCTGTTTCACCGGGGCTCGCTTCCCACTAGGAGGGAAGGCTGACGACCCCTCCACAGGCGTTTAACCACTCCGCACGTCCTGCGGCGTGGATGTTCTTCGCGGCGTTGACGTCGCGGTCGTGAACCGCGCCGCACACCGTGCATGTCCACTCCCGGATCGAGAGCGGTTTCGGGCCGCCCCGGACCCCACATCGGGAGCAGATCTGCGACGACGGATAGAACCGGTCCACCTTGACGAAGGTGCGCCCGTAGCGGGCGGCTTTCTCCTCCAGCATGCGGGTGAACATCCCCCACCCGGCGTCGTGTACCGATTTCGCCAACCGTGTCCGCGCCAGCCCCCGCACGCACAGATCCTCGACGAACACCGCTTGGTTCTCGCGGATGATCGCCGTGGAATGCTTGTGCGCCCAGTCCCTGCGGGCGTCGGACACTCTGGCGTGGGCCTTCGCGACGCGAAGACGTGCCTTGACCCGGTTGTTGCTGCCCTTCTCCTTGCGCGAGAGAACCAGCTGCGCCTTGCCGAGCTTGCGTTCGGCACGGCGCAGGAACTTCGGCGAGCTGATCGTCTCGCCGTTCGACAGCACCGCGAACGTCGCCAACCCGAGGTCGATCCCGACCTCCGCATCGACCGGCGGCAGCGGTTCGTCGGTCGTCTCGACCACGAACGACGCGAAATACCGGCCCGCCGCATCCTTGACGATCGTCACCGACGACGGTTCCGACGGCAGATCGCGGGACCAGGCGACCTCCACCTCGCCGACCTTCGCCACGTACAGCTTCCCGTTCGGTCGGATCGAAAACCCGTTGCGGGTCAGACGGATCGTCTGCCGATTGTCCCGGCGGGACCGCAGCCGCGGCGCGCCGACCATGCGGCCCTTCCGTTTCCCGGAGAGCGAGTCGAACCAGTTTCGGTACGCCCGCCGCGCGTCCTGGCACGCCTGCACCAGCACCACCGAGGCGACCTCGCCCAACCAGGCCCGCTCCGGAGTCTTTTTCGCCGCGGTGACCACCTGCTTCTGTACGGCGGTATCCGACAGGCTCACCCCGGCCGCATACGCGTCCTGGCGGATGCGCAGGCAGTCGTTGAACACCACCCGTGCACACCCGAACGACCGGGCCAGCATGTCCTGCTGACCGGGCGTCGGATAGACGCGGTACTGGTATCGCAACTGCACACCCACAGAATACCATTGGTCTATGGTTTCTGAACCGGAATACAGACGCGGCCGCTCCGTAGTTTCCGCCCTGCACGTCCACTTGGTCTTTGTTACCAAATATCGGCACGGAGCCCTCACCGACGAGATGCTGACCACCTGCGAACAGGTGATGCACAGCGTGTGCGACGACTTCGGTTCCCGGCTGGTCGAGTTCGACGGGGAGGGCGACCACGTGCACCTGCTGATCGACTACCCTCCGACCATCCAAGTCTCGAAGCTGGTGAACAGCCTCAAAGGCGTCTCCGCACGCCGCCTGCGCGACCAGCACCCCGGATGGGTGAACCAGCACTCCATCAACGGACACCTCTGGTCCCCGAGCTACTTCGCCGCATCGTGCGGCGGGGCACCGACCTCGATCATCCGGCAGTACATCGAGCAACAGCGGCGACCGCCCCGCGCTCCCGGCAGGCCGAAATCGACGCGCTGACACGGCCCCGAAGGACCGGGCATGCGCGCTACGCTGCGCGGTCACGCCGACTCCTCCTGCCGGGGTCCGGTCGATCGATAGGTCGCCGACGCGAGCGCGTCGGACGTCTTCGCGAGTTCGTGCTCCCGCAACGTCCCGGCCAGCGCGGAGTCGATCACCTCGTGCAGTTCGTCGCCGAGGAACGCGAGGCCCTTCACCTTGGTCACCGACTGCACGTCGACGAGGAACCGTGAGCGGAGGATCATCGCGAGTTGTCCCAGATTCATCTCCGGGGCGACGACGGTCGCGTAACTGCGCAGCACCGCACCGAGGTTCGCGGGCAGTGGGTTCAGGTTGCGCACGTGCACGTGGGCCACCTTCTTGCCCTCTCGGCGAGCACGCCTGCAGGCCTCGCCGATGGGCCCGTACGAACTTCCCCACCCGACGAGCAGCAGGTCGGCCTCCCCCGACGGGTCGTCGACGACGGCGTCGGGAACGGTGATTCCGTCGATCTTGGCCTGGCGCAACCGGACCATCAGGTCGTGGTTGGCGGGATCGTAGGAGATGTCGCCGCTGCCGTCGGCCTTCTCCAGACCGCCGATGCGGTGTTCGAGCCCGGGAGTTCCCGGCAGCGCCATGGCACGCGCGAGCGTCTCCCGGTCGCGGACGTACGGTGCGAACTCGCCGTCCACCGGCGGTGCCGTGTCGACACCGGGATCGATCCGGTCCAGTGCGGACACGTCCGGGACGGCCCACGGTTCACTTCCGTTCGCGATCGCACCGTCCGACAGCAACAGCACCGGGGTGCGGTACGTGAACGCGATCCGGGCGGCCTCGACCGCGGCATCGAAACAGTCCGCGGGTGAGCACGGTGCGATCACGGCCACAGGCGACTCGCCGTTGCGCCCGTACATCGCCTGCAACAGGTCCGACTGCTCCGTCTTCGTCGGAAGACCGGTGGACGGGCCGCCACGCTGGACGTCGATGACGAGCAGCGGAACCTCCGTCATCACCGCCAGCCCGATCGCTTCGCTCTTGAGCGCCAGCCCAGGCCCGGACGTGCTCGTCACCCCGAGCGCACCGCCGATCGACGCGCCCAGCGCCGCGCCGATCCCGGCGATCTCGTCCTCCGCCTGGAACGTGGTGACGCCGAGATTCCGGTGCTTGCTCAGCTCGTGCAGGATGTCCGACGCCGGGGTGATCGGGTAGGTGCCGAGGAAGACGTCCCGCGACGCCAGCTGCCCCGCGGTCACCACCCCGTAGGCGAGGGCCGTGTTCCCGGTGACCTGGCGGTACGTGGCCGGTGGGAGCGTCGCCGCCGACACCTCGTACGTCGTCGCGAAACTCTCCGTCGTCTCCCCGTAGTTCCACCCGGCCTTGAACGCGAGCAGGTTGCCCTCCGCGATCTGCGGCTTCTCCGCGAACTTGGTCTGCAGGAACCGCCCGATGCCGTGGGTGGGGCGGTTGTACATCCAGGACAGCAGCCCGAGCGCGAACATGTTCTTCGCCCGCTCGCCGTCCTTCCGGCTCAGCCCGGCCGGTTCCACCGCGCCCGACGTCAGCGTCGACATCGCCACCGGATGCACCACGTAGTCCTCGAGGGAGTCGTCGTCGAGCGGGCTCGTGGCGTAACCGACCTTCGCGAGATTGCGCTTGGTGAACTCGTCGGTGTTCACGATGATCATGCCGCCGCGCGGCAGATCGGCCACGTTCGCCTTCAACGCCGCCGGATTCATGGCGACCAGGACGTCCGGGCGGTCTCCGGCCGTGAGAATGTCGTAGTCCGCGATCTGGATCTGAAACGACGACACCCCGGGCAGGGTGCCCTGCGGCGCCCGGATCTCGGCGGGGAAGTTGGGCTGGGTGGCGAGGTCGTTGCCGAACGCCGCCGCCTCCGACGTGAACCGGTCGCCGGTCAACTGCATACCGTCACCCGAGTCTCCGGCAAAGCGGATCGCCACCCGCTCCAGCTTCGTGGAGTTCGCCTCCGTCATGAATTCACCGAATCCTTCGACTCGTGTTCGCTCTGACCAGCAGCTTCTCACCTCACGTTACAAGCGTTCCCAATTTTCGCCAGGAAGACGCCGAAATAGCGCGTCGCGATACGGTGAGTGACGTGAGTGACCCAGGGAATATCGAGTTCGTCGGACGTTCCCGCGAGCTCGCCGAACTCGAGGCGGCCCTGCACGAGACCGCCCAGGGTGTGCCCGTCGTCGTGGTCGTCGAAGGTGTGCCGGGCATCGGCAAGACCACTCTGGTGGAACACTTCCTCGCCGCGCATTCCGACGTGCCCGCGTTCTCCGCGGTGTGTGCCCCGTGGGCGTCGAGCCGCCCCTTCGGAGTCGCCGAACAGCTACTGGGTGCGGCCGTCACGGCGCAGGAACCTCTCGACGTCGCCCGTGAATTCGTCACGGCGGCGGCTCCGCGCGCCGGTGACACGCCGTTCGTCGTCGTGGTCGACGACGCGCACTGGGCAGATCTGGCGTCGCTGCAGTCGCTGACCTCCGCCGTGCAGCTGCTCGACCGCCCGGCCGTGATCGTTCTCGTCACGAACCCGGATCCGCCCGACGGTGTTCCCGCGGACGTCCTCGATGTTCTCGACCGGCACAGCAGGCATCGGGTTCGCGTCCGCCCACTCGATGCGTCCGACACTCGCGCCCTCGCGAGCAGCCTCGCGCACGTCGACCTTCCCACCCCGGTCGCGCACCAACTGGTGCAGCACACGGCCGGGAATCCGCGGCACCTCACGCAACTCCTCCAGGAGGTCGATCCTGTTCTGTGGGGACGCTGGCAGGCGGTCCTCCCGGTGCCGCACACGTTCGCGGCGAAAGTACGGTCGCTGCTGTCGGAGGCCTCCCCGCAGGCCCGGGCGCTCGTCGAAGCGGCCGCAGTCCTGGCCGGGGATCCGAGATTCGCCGACGCCGCCGCACTCGCCGGCATCGAACACCCGGTGGACGCGCTCGACGAACTTCACCGGGCCGGCCTCCTCACCGCCGGTGAGCACCGCGGCGTGACCGTGCTGACCTTCCCGTCGCCACTCACCCGCGCCGCCGTGTACCACAGCCTCGGGCCGATCCGACGGCGCGACCTGCACGATCACGCCGCGCGGATCGTCGAGGACGAGGGCAGACGCCTGGACCACCGCGCCGCGGCCGCCCCGTTCGCCGACCCGGCGCTCGCGGACGAACTCGACCGCTACTCCGCGAGCAGGGCGACGGTCGGGGCGTGGTCGGCGGTCGCAGACGCACTGATCAAGTCGAGCCGCCTCACCGCGGACCGGGGGGAACGCGAGCAGCGGCTGATTCGTGCCGTCGACGCCCTCCTCGGCACCGGAAATCTGTCCCAGGCAGTGGCTTTCGCTCCGGAGATCGAGAGTTTCCCGGAGAGCCCGTTGCGCGACGCCGTGCTCGGCTACCTCGCGATCCAACGCGGCCGTCGCGCGGAGGCCGATGCACTGCTCACCCAGTCCTGGACCGCTTGCGACTCGGAGACCGATCCGGCCACCGCCGCCTTGATCTGCCAGCGGCGCGTCCTCGACTCGCTGGCCCGCTGGCACGGACCAGACCTCGTCGAATGGGGTTCCCGGGCAGTCGCTCTCGTCGATTCGGCTGATCCGTCGGCCGTCGAATCAGCGGCGATCATGGGGCTCGGACTCGCCGCCACCGGCCGGATCGCGGAGGCGCGGGCACACTACGACACACTGTCCGCGAAGATCGCCCTCGGCGCCCAGTCCCAGCGTTTCGACATGGCCCGGGGCTGGCTCGACCTGGCGCTGGACGATCCCGAATCGGCACGCCAGGAACTCGAGAGTGCCGTGCCGACGGCCTTCCGGATGGGCTCCACCCGCATCTCGCTGTGGGCGCAAGCCTGGCTGGCGCGAACACAATTCGCGCTCGGCGATTGGAACGGCGCCATCGCCACCGTCGACCGTGCCGCGCACCAACTCGAGGACGCCACGCTCGACCTCCTCCGGCCCCTCGTCCATTGGACCGGCGCGCAGACGCACGCGCTGCGCGGGAACTGGCCCGCGGCGCACGAGCATCTCCGGCTCGCCGCCGCGAGTTCGCACGACTACCCGATGATGTTCATCCCGTCCTCACTGGCGCGCGCCCAGTGCGCCGAAGTGGAGGCCGACTACGCCGCCGTCATCAGGGCGCTGGAGCCCCTCACCCGCCTGGAACCCCGCGAGGGCGTCGACGAGCCCGGGTTCTGGCAGTGGCCCGACGTCTACGCGAACGCGCTCGTGATGGCCGGGCACGTCGACGACGCGGACGCCTTCCTCACCCCGCACGAGGAGCGGGCCGCGGAACGCGGGCACCGGTCCGCGATGGCGCGTCTCGGCTACGCCCGCGGTCGCATCGCCGGTGCGCGCGGCGACATCGACACCGCCAGGGACGTGTTCGAGAACGCGCTGACCCAACTCGACACCCTGCCCCTCCCCTACGACCGCGCCCGGGTGAACTTCGCGTACGGCCAGACCCTGCGCCGGGCAGGCAAACGACGCGAAGCCGACGCCGTCATGCAGGCCGCACGGGAAGGGTATTCCGCGCTCGGCGCCGCCTCCTACGTGCAGCGGTGCGACCGCGAACTGAAGGCCGGCGGCCTCAACGTCAAGCGCAGCAGGTTCACGCTCGAGGAACTGACCCCGCAGGAACGGGCGGTGACCGAACTCGTCGCCGGCGGAGCCAGCAACAAGGAGGCCGCAGGCGAGCTGTTCCTGTCCGTCAAGACCGTGCAGTACCACCTGACCCGCGTCTACGCGAAGCTCGGCATCCGCTCACGCAGCGAACTCGCGGCGCAGTTCCGCGACCAGGACTGACGTCCCGGGTGGCGGGAACCCACCCCGAGGGTGCCTGTCCCGGGCACCGCCGACCGGCCAGGCTGGATCTCGACCGATGAAGCCGACCCACCGGAGTACCGAGATGGATGACACGATCGACGCAGTACGAGCCGACCGCGACCTGAAGACCAAACACCGCGCCATGTGGGCCCTCGGCGACTACCCCGCCCTGGCCACCGACATCATCGCCGGCCTCGGCCCCGCCCTGGTCCGGGCGAGCCGGGTCAGGCCCGGCGACCGTGTCCTCGACGTCGCGGCCGGTTCCGGCAACGCCGCCATCCCCGCGGCGCTGTCCGGTGCGAGCGTCGTCGCCGGTGACCTCACCCCGGAACTGTTCGACGCCGGACGCCGCCGGGCCGCCGAACTCGGCGCCGAGGTCGAGTGGCGCGAAGCGGACGCCGAGGCCATGCCGTTCGCCGACAACGAATTCGACACCGTGATGTCCTGTGTCGGCGTCATGTTCGCCCCGCACCATCAGGAGAGCGCGGACGAACTCGTCCGTGTCTGCCGGCCGGGCGGGACGATCGGACTGCTCAGCTGGACCCCCGAGGGGTTCATCGGTCAGATGTTCGCGACGATGAAACCGTACGCACCCCCGCCCCCTCCCGGCGCGCAGCCGCCGCCGCTGTGGGGTCGCGAGGACCACGTCCGGGCGTTGTTCGGCCATCGGGTGACCGACGTCGTGGCAACGCGGCACACCGTCCGCATCGATCAGTTCCGGACACCCGAAGACTTCCGCGACTACTTCAAGACCCGCTACGGTCCGACCATCGCGGTGTACCGGTACATCGCCGACGACCCCGCCCGGGTGGCCGAGCTGGACCACGAACTCGCCGACCTTGCACGGCGTTTCGACCACGGCACCGGCAGCACCGTGATGAACTGGGAGTACCTCCTGCTCACCGCGCGGAAGTGGTAGCGAGCAACCACGCGCCGGTCAGGCGTGCTGGGTGAAGCCGACCTGGCCGGGACGGCGGTTCGGGGCGTAACCGAGCTTGGCGAGGGTCTCGTCGGCATCGGCGTAGGTCTGACCGATCCGGTAGATGTCGCGGGCCTCCTTACCGGTGGCCACCTCCCGGCCCAGCTCCCCGGCCACCCGGACCAACTGCTCGACCTGCGCGACCGACGTCATCTTCTCGCCCTTGCGACCCCAGATCGTGTCCTCGTTCCCGCACCGCGGATGCAGACCCATCGCGATCGCCATCGCGTTGACCGGCAGCACACTGCGCATCAACGTCTCGAGGGTCAGGCACGCACCGTCCGGCACCCGCTGCACGAAATTCATGATGTTGTACGGATTCGGGC